>NZ_PTRV01000030.1:0-54318 GCF_002965285.1 Escherichia sp. MOD1-EC5990
CTATTAATATTTTGACGAATGATAAGGTATTCAAGGCAGGGTTAAGACGTAAGATGCGAAAAGCAGCCATGGACAGAAAGTATCTGGCGTCAGTCCTTGCTGGGAGCGGGCTTTCGTAATCTTTCCCTGCCGGAGCGACAGCTTGCGGAAAGGTCGTGCAACTACAAAGCAACAAACAGACTACGGCGGGAATTATTTTTTTCATCATCCATTACCACGAAAACAGCGGCCATTCTTTGGCGACTGTGGTGAGTTGTGGCGCATCGAAAACGGCTTGTGGCGAGACCACCGTTTCCTCAAGCGGAATATTTTTCCCGTAACGTTCTTTGAGCTTCGCCTGAACCAGCGGGTTGCTGAGATCGAACTCTTTCAGTTTTTGCTGTTCACCCACGCGCATCCCCAGCGCATTCTGGTAAACCTTCCACACCACTTCCGAACAGTACTGGCGATCGTCGCTCCATGAGAAGCTGAAATCGTACGGTTTTCCGAGATAACGTTTTGCCGTTTGCGCCAGTTTTTGCTGTTGTTCAACACTCAGTCCGCCTTCAACGCGGCGAACAACGTATTTACCCTTTTCACCATGGGCGATCCACTGCTTGAGCGGGGTGTATTTCACCGGGCCGACCGCTTCAAAAACGTAGGGCTTTTTGTTACGCATCACCAGCATACCGGTGTGGCTGTAATCGGAATGGGTCGCCAGTTGGATCGCTTTACTTTGCGATGAGCGAGAGATTTGAAAGATGATGTCGCCAGTTTGCGGCTGCCAGGCAAAGGCAGGCACAGAAACCAGCAGGTTGAGGATCAGTAGCCTGTATTTCATAGTTAAACGTCCATGTATGAAAAAAGCGGCTGGTTAACTCCGCGCCGCTCTTTTCCGCTTTAGTATTCCCACGTTTCCGGGTTAATCCCCATCTCACGCATGATCTCTTTTGCCGCTTCCGGGATTTCGTCGCTGCGCTCTTTACGCAGGTCGGCATCATCCGGCAGAGGTTGCCCGGTAAAGGCATGCAGAAACGCTTCGCACAGCAGCTCGCTGTTGGTAGCGTGACGCAGGTTGTTCACCTGACGACGCGTGCGTTCATCGGTGAGGATTTTTAACACCTTAAGAGGAATGGAAACCGTAATCTTTTTGACTTGTTCACTCTTCTTGCCGTGCTCAGCGTATGGGCTGATATATTCGCCGCTCCATTCAGCCATGAGATACTTAATCCTCTTCGTCAATAAATTGAGATCAGACCACACAATTTATGTGGGTACTGACCGTAAACCCGCATAGTTTACCGTACAGGCGTTACCGTGACATCGTGTAATGCACCTGTCGGCGTGATAATGCATATAATTTTAACGGCTATTTGGGATTTGCTCAATCTATACGCAAAGAAGTTTAGATGTCCAGATGTATTGACGTCCATTAACACAATGTTTACTCTGGTGCCTGACATTTCACCGACCAAGCCCAGGGAACTTCATCACATGACGCGTAAACAGGCCACCATTGCAGTGCGTAGCGGGTTAAATGACGACGAACAGTATGGTTGCGTTGTCCCTCCCATCCATCTTTCCAGCACCTATAACTTTACCGGATTTAATGAACCGCGCGCGCATGATTACTCGCGTCGCGGCAACCCAACGCGCGATGTGGTTCAGCGTGCGCTGGCTGAACTGGAAGGCGGTGCTGGTGCAGTGCTGACTAATACCGGCATGTCTGCCATCCACCTGGTAACGACCGTCTTTTTGAAACCTGGCGATTTGCTGGTTGCGCCGCACGACTGCTACGGCGGCAGCTATCGCCTGTTCGACAGCCTGGCGAAACGCGGCTGTTATCGCGTGCTGTTTGTTGATCAAGGAGATGAGCAGGCATTGCAGGCTGCACTGGCAGAAAAACCCAAACTAGTACTGGTAGAAAGCCCAAGTAATCCATTGTTACGCGTCGTGGATATTGCGAAAATCTGCCATCTGGCAAGGGAAGTCGGGGCGGTGAGCGTGGTGGATAACACCTTCTTAAGCCCGGCATTACAAAATCCACTGGCATTAGGTGCCGATCTGGTGTTGCATTCATGCACGAAATATCTGAACGGTCACTCAGATGTAGTGGCTGGCGTGGTGATTGCTAAAGACCCGGACGTTGTCACCGAACTGGCCTGGTGGGCAAACAATATTGGCGTGACGGGCGGCGCGTTTGACAGTTATTTGTTGCTGCGCGGTTTGCGAACGCTGGTGCCGCGTATGGAGCTGGCGCAGCGCAACGCGCAGGCGATAGTGAAATATCTGCAAACCCAGCCGTTAGTGAAAAAACTGTATCACCCGTCGCTGCCGGAAAATCAGGGGCATGAAATTGCCGCGCGCCAGCAAAAAGGCTTTGGCGCAATGTTGAGTTTTGAACTGGATGGCGATGAGCAGACGCTGCGTCGTTTCCTGGGCGGGTTGTCGTTGTTTACGCTGGCGGAATCATTAGGGGGAGTGGAAAGTTTAATCTCTCACGCCGCAACCATGACACATGCAGGCATGGCACCAGAAGCGCGTGCTGCCGCCGGGATCTCCGAGACGCTGCTGCGTATCTCCACCGGTATTGAAGATGGCGAAGATTTAATTGCCGACCTGGAAAATGGCTTCCGGGCTGCAAACAAGGGGTAAAAATGAGTGTGATTGCGCAGGCAGGGGCGAAAGGTCGTCAACTGCATAAATTTGGTGGCAGTAGTCTGGCTGATGTGAAGTGTTATTTGCGTGTCGCGGGCATTATGGCGGAGTACTCTCAGCCTGACGATATGATGGTGGTTTCCGCCGCCGGTAGCACCACTAACCAGTTGATTAACTGGTTGAAACTAAGCCAGACCGATCGTCTCTCTGCGCATCAGGTTCAACAAACGCTGCGTCGCTATCAGTGCGATCTGATTAGCGGCCTGCTACCCGCCGAAGAAGCCGATAGCCTCATTAGCGCTTTTGTCAGCGATCTGGAACGCCTGGCGGCGCTGCTCGACAGCGGTATTAACGATGCGGTGTATGCGGAAGTGGTGGGCCACGGTGAAGTGTGGTCGGCGCGCCTGATGTCTGCGGTACTTAATCAACAAGGATTGCCTGCGGCCTGGCTTGATGCCCGCGAGTTTTTACGCGCTGAACGCGCCGCGCAGCCGCAGGTTGATGAAGGGCTTTCTTACCCGTTGCTGCAACAGCTACTGGTACAACATCCGGGCAAACGTCTGGTGGTGACCGGGTTTATCAGCCGTAACAACGCCGGTGAAACGGTGCTGCTGGGGCGTAACGGTTCCGACTATTCCGCGACACAAATCGGTGCGCTGGCGGGAGTTTCCCGCGTAACCATCTGGAGCGACGTCGCCGGGGTATACAGCGCTGACCCGCGTAAAGTGAAAGATGCCTGCCTGCTGCCATTGCTGCGTCTTGATGAAGCCAGTGAACTGGCGCGTCTGGCGGCCCCCGTTCTTCACGCCCGTACTTTACAGCCAGTTTCTGGCAGTGAAATCGACCTGCAGCTGCGCTGTAGCTACACGCCGGATCAAGGTTCCACGCGCATTGAACGCGTGCTGGCTTCCGGTACTGGCGCGCGTATTGTCACCAGCCACGATGATGTCTGTTTGATTGAGTTTCAGGTGCCCGCCAGTCAGGATTTCAAACTGGCGCATAAAGAGATCGACCAAATCCTGAAACGTGCTCAGGTGCGCCCACTGGCGGTTGGCGTGCATAACGATCGCCAGTTGCTGCAATTTTGCTACACCTCGGAAGTGGCCGATAGTGCGCTGAAAATCCTCGACGAAGCAGGATTACCTGGCGAACTGCGCCTGCGTCAGGGGCTGGCGCTGGTGGCGATGGTTGGTGCAGGCGTCACCCGTAACCCGCTGCATTGCCACCGCTTCTGGCAGCAACTGAAAGGCCAGCCGGTCGAATTTACCTGGCAGTCCGATGACGGCATCAGCCTGGTGGCAGTACTGCGTACCGGACCTACCGAAAGCCTGATTCAGGGGCTGCATCAGTCCGTCTTCCGCGCAGAAAAACGCATCGGCCTGGTATTGTTCGGTAAGGGCAATATCGGTTCCCGCTGGCTGGAACTGTTCGCCCGTGAGCAGAGCACGCTCTCGGCGCGCACCGGCTTTGAATTTGTGCTGGCAGGCGTGGTGGACAGCCGTCGCAGCCTGTTGAGCTATGACGGGCTGGACGCCAGCCGTGCGCTAGCCTTCTTTAATGATGAAGCCGTCGAACAGGATGAAGAGTCGCTGTTCCTGTGGATGCGTGCCCATCCGTATGATGATTTAGTGGTGCTGGACGTTACTGCCAGCCAGCAGCTTGCTGATCAGTATCTCGATTTCGCCAGCCACGGTTTCCACGTCATCAGTGCCAACAAACTGGCGGGAGCCAGCGACAGCAATAAATATCGACAGATCCACGACGCGTTCGAAAAAACCGGGCGTCACTGGCTATACAACGCCACCGTCGGCGCAGGTTTGCCGATCAACCATACCGTGCGCGATCTGATCGACAGCGGCGACACTATTTTGTCGATCAGCGGGATCTTCTCCGGCACGCTCTCCTGGCTGTTCCTGCAATTCGACGGTAGCGTGCCGTTTACTGAGCTGGTGGATCAGGCGTGGCAGCAGGGCTTAACTGAACCTGACCCGCGTGATGACCTCTCCGGCAAAGATGTGATGCGCAAGCTGGTGATTCTGGCGCGTGAAGCGGGTTACAACATTGAACCGGACCAGGTGCGTGTTGAATCACTGGTGCCAACCCATTGCGAAGGTGGCAGCATCGACCATTTCTTTGAAAATGGCGATGAACTTAATGAGCAGATGGTACAACGGTTGGAAGCGGCCCGTGAAATGGGGCTGGTGTTGCGCTACGTGGCGCGTTTCGATGCTAACGGCAAAGCGCGAGTAGGCGTGGAAGCGGTGCGAGAAGACCATCCGCTGGCATCACTACTACCGTGCGATAACGTCTTTGCCATCGAAAGCCGCTGGTATCGCGACAACCCGCTGGTGATCCGTGGGCCAGGCGCAGGGCGCGACGTCACCGCCGGGGCGATTCAGTCGGATATTAACCGTCTGGCGCAGTTGTTGTAGTGATTATTGAACAAAAGCTGGCAGTTGCCAGCTTTTGTTGTCACCTCTAAACCACCTCCTGCGGAGGTGGTGATTGATTGTCATTTTGCCTTTGGTCAGTGCCCCGGTAATAAGGGGGCTTTTGTGTTGAGCGATGAATTCACAGTGTGAATGGTGAAGTTATTTATGACAATTACAAAATGGCATTAAGTAAAAATATCTAAAACATCACCTGATTTAAAATTGATAACCAATAGTAGTATAGGTTCCCCATCCTGTGTTTTTTAATTCAAATGGACCATCTCCGAAGTTAACTTTCTCCCCAGCATTCCATTGTCCACCGTTGTGAAAATAACGTAGTGTAAATGCAAATTTCCAGTGTTCATATAGCAGGGAAAGGATATGGCTTGAAGCAATAGCATTACTGGTTCGTTTATTATTGTGTGATTTGTCCGCAAGATCGGATCCAAAATCAAAGTTAGTAAAACTATTGTATACCAATCGCCCTCCGAATAAATGGGTAAGAGGAATGCTATATTTTATTTTGAATCGATATCCGTCCCATTCATTTTCATTAGCGGCACCATAGTTTTGCCACTGATACTTGGCGTATATATTGGCAGAAAGCTTAATTGGTAGACCCGTGTCGATATCTGTACCAAGCCCCATATACCATGTACTTTGCCGGGATGACTGGTTGTCACCCATATCATAGACATAGTTGTTTGCAATGAACCATTCTTTAAAAGGGCCGAACGCAAGATTTAATCCGGTCAATTTGTCAATGGAAAACCGAGGTTCTATTTCCGTAAATAGTGGTGAGCCCTCATCCCAGATCCCAACATCATAGTGACTGCCGACGCCAAAGAATTTTGGTAGATCAACATAACCATAAAAATCAAACCAGTCTTTTCTTCCTGCTACAGTATATTCAGGGTAGAGGTCGTTAGTCAGCCTTGGGCCAAAGCGAGAGTCTGTGCGACCAATGACATTCAAGCTTTGATGTAACCAGCCTTCCTCACTTTTAATTTCCTGAGCGTTTCCAATGCAAGGTATTAATAGAATCGATAAAGCTATCCCGTGCTTTTTTATACACATAAATATATCTCATTATCTATTGTTGATTTAGAGAAAATAATGCCATTCAGTGAATGAATGGCATTATAATTTTTTTATTATTTGCTAACGTCCACCCGCATTTCATTTACCTGTGCAGGCGTAATCTTGTGGCCTTTCTTCAAATAATCGATCACGACATCGGACATGTTTTTTCCGGCGCGGACCTGAACATTTTTCCCTTCTTTGAATGCCAGAAAACCATCGCCCCCCAGTGCAAGGAAAGTCGTTGTTGCAACATGGTAAATATTCGTATCAACGATCTCTTCACCATTAATTTTAAAAGATACTATGCGCTGACCTACTGGTTTCTGCGGGGTATAGCGCATTTCTGCGCCTTTTGACATTTGCAGGATGCCATTGGTAAGCGATGCCCCGTGTTCCAGTAGGTTACGCAGATCCTTACCGCTGAGATCCATTTCAGTAAGTTCATTCTTGAAGGGGAATGTACTGGTAATGTCGCCAAAGGTAATCGTGCCTGCATTTATATCCGCACGTAAGCTGCCGGAGTTTATCAATGCAATCTGTGCAGTCGGAGCAGCGACAAGCATTGCATCGGTAAACAGGTTGCCTAGTTGCGATGACTCACCATAGGCGCGAGTTAATGCAATCGATGATTCACCCACTGGTTGGCGTACAATATCCGCCAGTTTTTTATTCCAGCCATTGATAACTTTTTGTGTCGTTGGATCGGGTATCTATTCATCGGCATAAACTGTTTTCAGCTCAAAGCTCTTCATTTTATGGGTACGAGCTGTAGGGTTGACATCAAGGACTAATTTACCAATATCGATACCGCCACTATCAGTCGAAAGGATTAAGGTGTTGCCGACTTTGATTGGTTCTGGCGTTCCGACGTGGGCATGCCCGGTAATCAGAATATCCAATCCTTTCACCTTGCTAGCGGTTTGAATATCTTTATCAAGAGCGCGTCTAACATCTGTATTGCCAATGCTGGACTGACGCGCCGGAACGCCTTCATGAACCAGCGCCACAGTGAGGTCAACCTTATCACGTAACTCGTCGATATAATGCTGCAAATACTTCACTTCATCACGTGCTTCAATCCCCTGATTCTTAAGGGTCTCGGAAGATTTATCAAAGCGGTTATTATTGTCATTATCGAGTCCCTGGAGAGAGAGCTCCGAGACCGTATCATTAAATGCAAATACGCCGTGTAGCCCAATAATACCAATCTTGATGCCATCTTTTTCCAGGATGGTGTAGGGCTTGTTCCAGAAGGTTTTTTCACTCTCTTTATGATAAACATTGCCCAATAAAACAGGAAAATTCGCTTTGCTTAATTGTCGCAGGGCATTATCCCAGCCATGGTCAAACTCATGATTACCGATTGATACTGCGTCAAAAGGCATGGTATTCATAATGTCAATTATTGCTTCGCCCTTTGTCAGACTGCTGATATAAGGGCCGGTGAAATAGTCTCCAGCATCAAAATAAAAGGTGGCTTTATTTTTCGCTTTCTCTTGTTTTACTAAAGTAGATATATTGGCAAAGCCGCCAATGTCGCGTTTTCCGTCTGCGATATACGGCACTTTATAAGAATCCACATGAGCGTGAAGATCATTTGTATAAATAATCGTGACATCCTGCGCCATGACCGAGACCGAAAAAATAGTCAGCAATGTTGCGGCAAGTAAAGTACGCTGCACTGTTTTCATTCGCATTCCTTGTTAAATAAATAGACTGATAAATGATATTTTATTTGGCGACGTCCATGACTCGTTTAGTTAAGTCTGGGGTGACAGGTTTATGATTTTTGAAATAATCGATGATAGATTCCGCCGAGGTTGTTCCCGGTATCGTCTTCACATTTTTTCCATTCAAAAATGCTTCAAAACCGTCACCACCACTGGCACAAAAGGAGTGCGTGGCAATACGATATGTTTGATTATCTTCCACGGGTTTGCCGTTAATGGTGAAAGAGATTAACCGTTGGTTGAGTGGTTTTTTGCTGTCATAGACAACCGCAACGCTTTTTGAAACCTGTAACACACCGTTAGTTAGATTGGTTGCATGCGTCATCAATGATTTGAGATCGCGGCCCGTCAAATCCATCTCGATGAGGTCATTATTAAAGGGGAATGTGCTAATAACATCTCCCAGTGTGATATCACCTTTAGGAAAATCAGCTCGCATCCCACCGCTATTTTGAAATCCGGCAATGGCATCAGGTGTTTTTTCCATCATTGCATCTAGAATAAGGTTACCGGTAGAAGAAGAACTGCCATACTCACGTGTTAAAACTACGGGAGAATGGCCGACAACTTCCTGTGTTATTTTGTTAAGCTTTATGCTCCATTTATCGATAGTATTTTGAACGATGGTGTCAGGTTTAAATTGATCTGCAAAGATGGTGATTAACTCACCATTATAACTATCAATTTTCTTTGTTTTCGGATTGTAATCAAGCACAAGTTTTCCGATGTCGGTGCCGTATGCATCGGTAGATACAATTAATGTGTTATTAACTTTTATTGGTTGCGGTGTTCCGACATGTGCGTGACCGGTAATTAAGACATCAACACCATTCACTTTTTTAGCTGTCTCAATATCTGCCTGTAGTAGCCGCTCCACATCTTTACTACCAAAGCTTGATTGACGCGCCGGAACACCTTCGTGAATTAGCAAAACGGTAATGTCGACTTTACCTTTTAATTCTGCAAGTGCTTTATTTAAATATTTAATTTCGTCTCTGGCTTCTACGCCTTCACGTGCTTTTGCCGCGACTGTATCATAGAAAGCGAATGCACCATGCAATCCAATCACACCAATCTTTAAACCATCTTTTTCGATAATGGTCCACGGATGATCCCAAACTGGTTTATTTGTATCGGTGTAGTAAATATTTCCCAGCAGAATGGGGAATTTTGCTTTTGATAACTGAGATACCATATTGGGCACGCCGTGATCGAACTCGTGATTACCAACGGACACCGCATCAAAGGGCATGGTGTTCATGATATCAATAATAGCTTCACCTTTGGTCAGGGTACTGATATACGGACCGGTAAAATAGTCGCCTGCATCAAAGAAAAAGACATCTTTGTTTTTTTTCTTCGCTTCATTAACGATGCCTGCAATATTAGCCATACCACCTACAAGTCTGTTCTTATCAACAGCGGGAATTTTTGCCGGATTGACATGTGCGTGAATATCATTCGTATAATAAATAGTAACGTCCTGAGCTAGTATACTGTGAGAAAACATCACGCTGAATATGACTGATAAAGTCGTAAATACAGTTCTCATCATCCCTCCTTGATAGGGGTTGTTACATTGGTTGAATTATTTAAATAAAAGGAACACCGTGTCTTATTTTTATGTAAACATAGGTCAGGAAAGTATTATGTGATCTTAGTAACAAATAATGTTATTAATTAAACATTGACTGTGATTATATTTTTCAGTCATACATTCATATATTTAATTAAATGAGAAATAGTGATCCCATTAATTTATGGTCGTTTGTCGAGTGTATTGACTAACAAGATGGAGTGAGCGATTCATTGTATTTTAACGCCAGTGAGGTCAGCATTTTCGTTACGCGACCTGCGGATAATAACGCGCTTTGGGTAAAGTCGTGTTGGTCTGTCAGCCATGTGATAAAGCAACGACTGGTTGCCAGAGAAACATTTGCGCCCCTTTCTAAGGAGACTCCTGTGAGCAGGCAGACCATCTTGCTGTTATTCCCCTGCCCCCAGCGTTGCCACTGATTTTGCCACCAACCATGGTATGTCGTTCCCTGAAAATGCCAGGGAATATCAGCATTACGGTCGCTGATTTCTTCCTCTACGAACCAAAGTTCGCCTTGTTGTTGGCGGAACTGATCTGCCCAGGCTGTAATAATTGCGCCTCTCAGAAAACATTCGTGTGAAATGATATGCGTTTTGACATGTGGAAAGCGGATTTTCAGTATTCTGAAATGCCCGTGTGCCGTGATAACCGGGCGTAGTATGGCTCCCTTGCCGTTGCGCTTGAGCACAGCACTGCCATACTGAATTTCATCGAACTGGCTCCGGCGCAAGAATTGTGCTTCACGCATATCTACCCTCTGCGCAATATCGCTATGGTGCTCAGTTGGTTCTGTATTGCCTCTGTAACTGTACCGCAGACTGTCTCCTGTCTGATGTTGCGTATAATTCGTGGAGAGATGAAGGATGTTGCCACGAGTGGCGTCAAGACTGACTAAAACATAGAGCTTTTGTACTGCGCTGGCTCCTTGAAAGGGCATGAACAGTTGAACGGTTTCAATGGACTGGGGATACGTAATTTCTCTTGCTGGCTGCTGTTTCGGAGTCCAGACTTTTTTGCATGAACGGCATTGAACGCGTTGTGTTCCCTGCGGGTTGTGGCCATAAAAAATCTTTTCTTTACAATAGCATGATGGACAAAAATGCCCTGTTTCTATGGCACACGCAGTCATGTGAACTGACAACCAGTCACGAAATTGTTGTTCATCAAACAAAGGGGGGTAACTTCCGCATGCCTGGCAGTGCAGTGCCGGAAAACCCAGTTTATAGTCTGGCCAACTGTAATCTTCCGATGAGGCCAATCCCAAATTTCGACAACCGAACGTTTTACAGACATTAATCGCAAACAGATTTGACATATATCACCAACGATTTCATAAGGTCGTTGATTTTGTCCTACAGTTATCGCCTCTGGATGTGAGTATTCTCACATAAAAAAGCCTTTCAGAACGTAATGTAGCAATCCTTTATCTCACTGGAAGGGATTGTTTATGAAAATTAAAATGCTTGCTGCGGGTATCGCATTAACACTGCCGTTTTGGGCTTGCGCCAAAGATGTCACCATCATTTATACCAACGACCTCCATGCACATGTAGAGCCTTATAAAGTGCCGTGGATTGCTGACGGTAAACGAGATATTGGCGGCTGGGCAAATATCACTACGCTTGTTAAACAAGAAAAAGCTAAAAACAAAGCGACCTGGTTTTTTGATGCGGGTGACTATTTTACCGGGCCGTATATTAGCAGCCTGACTAAAGGCAAGGCGATTATCGATATTATGAATACCATGCCGTTCGATGCGGCCACTATAGGTAATCATGAATTTGATCACGGCTGGGACAATACGTTATTACAGTTGAGTCAGGCAAAATTCCCGATTGTGCAGGGTAATGTTTTTTATCAGAACAGCAGTAAATCATTCTGGGATAAGCCCTATACCATCATTGAAAAAGACGGCGTGAAAATTGGCGTGATTGGTTTGCACGGTGTATTTGCCTTTAATGATACGGTATCTGCGGCAACGCGAGTGGGTATTGAGGCGCGTGATGAAATTAAATGGCTACAACGTTATATCGATGAACTCAAAGGCAAGGTTGATTTGACCGTTGCGCTGATTCACGAAGGTGTTCCGGCCCGCCAGTCCAGTATGGGGGGCACAGATGTGCGCCGCGCACTGGATAAAGATATTCAGACGGCAAGTCAGGTGAAAGGGCTGGATATTTTGATCACCGGGCATGCACATGTGGGTACGCCGGAACCGATTAAAGTCGGCAATACGTTAATCCTCTCCACTGACAGCGGCGGGATTGATGTGGGTAAACTGGTTCTCGACTACAAAGAGAAGCCGCACACTTTTACGGTGAAAAACTTCGAGCTTAAAACCCTTTACGCCGACGAGTGGAAGCCCGATCCGCAAACAAAACAGGTGATTGATAGTTGGAATAAAAAGCTGGATGAAGTCGTGCAGCAAACGGTGGCGCAATCGCCAGTTGAATTGAAACGTGCCTATGGTGAATCGGCTTCTCTCGGGAATCTGGCGGCGGACGCTTTGCTGGCAGCGGCGGGTAAAAATACCCAGTTGGCGTTAACCAACTCTGGCGGTATCCGCAATGAGATCCCGGCGGGTGCAATTACGATGGGTGGCGTCATCAGTACCTTCCCGTTCCCCAACGAACTGGTGACGATGGAACTCACGGGTAAACAATTACGCAGTTTGATGGAACACGGCGCAAGTTTAAGTAATGGCGTTTTACAGGTATCGAAAGGCCTGGAAATGAAGTACGACAGCAGCAAGCCGGTTGGTCAGCGGGTTATCTCGCTGACTCTGAATGGCGAACCGATTGAAGATGCGACGGTTTACCACATTGCCACTCAGAGTTTCCTTGCTGATGGTGGAGATGGTTTTACCGCGTTTACCGAGGGTAAAGCGCGCAATACGACGGGCGGTTATTACGTTTATCACGCGGTGGTTGATTACTTTAAAGCGGGTAATACCATCACGGATGAACAGATCAACGGTATGCGCGTGAAAGATATCAAGTAAAAGTACGTATTGAGGCTGCCTTATCCGTATATGCAATAACGTAGGCGGATAAGAGCAGCTGGAATATGATGTATTACCAACCAGAATCGCATATGGAGATGCCTGGAGCCTTCTTCCCTCTTCTTTTAAGTAAAACGACATAGGTGGTCTGCGCTCAGTCTAAAAAGTGGCAGGGTGCGGACGAGGTTTTCCCTGCGAAAATCATCGCATGATGAATTTGCGGGGGAAGCGCATGATAAATAACGATCCACTTTTTGCATTGATTAACCAGGAGCAACAGCGCCAGCAGCAGTCGCTGGAACTGATTGCCTCGGAGAATTTCGTAAGCCCCGCCGTTCTCGCGGCGCAGGGGTCGGTGTTAACCAATAAATACGCCGAAGGTTATTACCAGCATCGCTATTACGGCGGCTGTAAGTTTATTGATGAGGTTGAGATGCTGGCGATAACCCGCGCGCAGCAGCTCTTTGGCGCGCGTTACGTCAATGTGCAGCCTCACTCCGGCAGCCAGGCGAATCAGGCGGTCTATCTGGCGTTGCTGAAGCCCGGCGACAAAATTCTTGGCATGAGCCTGCAATGCGGCGGGCATCTCACGCACGGTTCTCCGGTCAATCAATCCGGCAAATGGTTTAACGCCTTTCACTATGGCGTCGATGCCCATAGTGGCCTGATTGATATGGATGAGGTCGAGATGATCGCGCTACGCGAGCGCCCACGGTTAATTATTGCCGGAGGATCGGCTTATCCACGCCACTATGATTTTGCCCGTTTTCGCCGCATTGCCGATGCCGTTGATGCCATTTTGCTGGTGGATATGGCGCACTTTGCCGGGCTGGTGGCGGGCGGCTGTTTTCCTTCGCCGCTGGCGTATGCTGATGTGGTCACCACCACCACGCATAAAACGTTGCGCGGGCCGCGCGGCGGCATGATCCTCACCAATGACGCCAGGCTTGCGAAAAAAATCGACAGCGCCATCTTTCCCGGTTTGCAGGGCGGGCCGTTGATGCACGTTATCGCGGCGAAAGCGGTGGCGCTTGGCGAGGCATTACAACCAGAATTTAAACGTTACGCCGGGTAGGTTATCGACAATGCGCAGGCGATGTGCCAGCAACTGGCGCAGCGCGGTCTGACGCTGTTAACGGGCGGCACCGACTGCCATCTGGGGATTATCGACCTGCGCCCGCAGGGGTTAACCGGCGCACAGGTGGAGTACTTTCTCGAACTGGCGGGGATCACGGTCAATAAAAACACCCTGCCGGGCGATCCGCAGCCGCCGTCGATTACCTCCGGGGTCCGTATTGGCAGCGCGGCCTGCACCACGCGTGGGATGAAGGCGGATGATTTTGTGCTTATTGCTGACTGGATAAGTGAAATCATTTTCGCCATCAACTCGTCAGATATCGCAGGCATTTGCGCCGATATTGAGCAAAAAGTAATACAACTAACCAACCGCTACCCGTTGTCTTATCAATGATGACTTCTACTGAAATCCAGGCGGCGTGCGGCGTTATGTGCGTCAATCTCGCCGCCATCGTCGATAATTATCGCACGCTGGCGCGCCATGTTGCCCCTGCGCAATGTGGCGCGGTGTTGAAAGCCAATGCCTATGGTCTGGGGGCGGAGGCGATTGCGCCCGCCCTGTATGCGGCGAACTGCCGGATCTTTTTTGTGGCACAGCTTTCGGAGGGCGTGGCGCTGCGTAAAATCCTGCCCACTGATGCGATGGTGGTAGTGCTTAATGGGGTTATGCCGGAGGCGATGGCGTATTGTTACGCGCAGCAGATCACGCCATTGCTCAATTCCATTGACCAGGTGATGGCGTGGCTTACGTTACTGGAAACGCGCCAGCAGCGGCGTGCGGTGATGATCCAGCTCGATTCCGGTATGTCGCGGCTGGGCGTGATGCCGCAACAACTGATGCGTCTGGCGGCGATATTTCGTGAGCGTAACTGGCCTGCGCCGGACTATATCATCAGCCATCTGGCGAACGCCGACAGGCCGGATCATGCGTTAAATGTGGCGCAACACGCGCTATTCCAGCAGGCAAAAACGGTTTTCCCCAGCAGCCGATTTTCGCTGGCGAACTCCTGCGGAATGTTTTTGCAACCAGGTTGGCGGGAAGATCTCTGCCGTCCGGGGATTGCGCTGTTTGGCGTCGCCCAGCCGTGGTTTTCCAGGCCGCTAAAACCGGCTTTTACGCTGACGCTAACTATTCTGCGCGTGCAGGATGTCCCGGCGGGAACGCCAGTTGGCTATGGCAGTACGATTACCGCCACGCGTCCGCTGCGTATCGCTACGATATCCGCGGGTTACGCGGATGGCGTTCCGCGAAATATGCGTCCTCCGGCGGGCGTATGCTGGCGCGGCGTGCGGTTACCGGTATTGGGGCGGGTTTGTATGGACAGCTTTATGGTCGATGCCAGCGCCGTCACGCCGACAGCGGGCGATAAGGTGGAATTTATTGGCGCAGGCCAGACGCTGGAACAGGTTGCCGCTGCCTGCAACACCATCCCGTATGAGATTATGACCCGGCTGGGCGCACGTTTTCAGTGCATAATGCAGCCCGCAGACGCTTGACGCCCTGTTCAATCTCGTAGGGGGTAAAGGCGGCAAATCCCAGCAGCCAGCCCGCGGGCGCGGGGTGCGTCAGCCAGAACTGGCGCATTCCGGCGATGTTTAACCCGGCGCGGCGCGCGGCATTTAGCGTCTGTTGCTCATCAATACCTTCATGCAGCCAGCAGGGCATTTGTAACCCACCGGATGTCACCACTGGCGTGACCCATTCACTTAAGTGTTGATGAATAGCCTCTGCCAGGCTCGCCTGTCGCACTGCGTACATACTGCGCATGTTGCGAATATGGGCGGCAAAATGACCGGACTCGATAAATCGCGCCAGCGTTAGTTGGGATAACGCAGGCGTTGCGCCATCAAGCAAATTACGCGCGGCGGCAAAGTGCGCAGCCAGCGACGTCGGCACCACCAGATAACCGATGCGCAGGCCGGGATAGAGCGTTTTGCTGAAAGTGCCGACATACAGGGTGCGTTGCTCGCAGTCTAACCCTTGCAGACAGGCGACGGGCGCGCTGGTGTAGTGAAATTCGCTGTCGTAGTCGTCTTCGATAATCCATGCATTGTGCGCCTGCGCCCAGGCAATCAGGGCATGACGCCGCGCCAGCGTGAGCAAATGACCGGAAGGAAACTGGTGCGAGGGCGTGACGTAAACCAGCGGCGCGGGCGGCAGTTTATCCACCCGGATCCCGGCGTCATCCACTTCAACGGGAAGAAGATTAAGCTGTGCGGCAGAAAACGCCTGACGCGCGCCGGGATAGCCCGGATTTTCCATCGCCACCGACTGTCCGGCCTCTGCCAGCAGTTGCCCGCACAGCCAGAACGCCTGCCGTGCGCCGCTGACAATCACAATCTGCCCGGCATCTACCTTCGCGCCGCGTTCAAAATTAAGGTAATGCGCAATTTGCTGGCGCAGCTGTGGCTCGCCCTGCGGATCGCTATTTAACATCAGCGTATGCGCCTGCTCACGTTGGATCTGGCGGGAAAAGTTCTGCCAAATGTTTAGCGGGAAGTTTCGCGTTTCCGGCAGGCCAAGCGTAAAGGTCTGCATCTGGCGGGCATCGAAAGAGACTGCGCGATCGGCAATTGGCTGCCAGCGAGCGCTTAAAGCCGGTACTTGTCCGGGCGAGGGTGGTTGCGCATGCTGGCCCTGAATATGCGGTATCCCCTGGCGGCTGGCGAAACTCCCGGCCCCCTGCCTGCGAGCCATAAAACCGTCGCGGTGGAGCTGGGAATAGGCATTTTCGATGGTATCTCTGGAAAGGTGCAGTTGCTGGGCCAGTGCGCGAGCGGACGGCAGTTTTGCGCCATCAGACAACGCGCCAGAAATCACCAACTGACGAAAAGCCTGATACAAACGCAGATGCAGCGGCAGGCTACGCCACTCTTGCGCGGCGATCATGATTTGTATCGACTCGAAATTCCCAGTGTTCATCAATACGTTTTTATTCCTTGCGTTAAGCAATTCATTAGCTTGACTCGAGCATAACTTCTTGTCCTGAAATATAATTTTTACTCATAAACGAATTATTCTGCGATAAGAAGTATAATTGTCTCCAATGTCATCCATATATTCTAATTCGTCCGTATGTTTATTATATCCTTTGTAATAAGTTGCCACAGGCAAGAATCCTAATACAACATTAGCACCTCCGCAGAGATTGCACCCACCATCGCCACCTTTCAGAAGAATATCTTTATCATTAATAATTTCCTGAAGATAGGGATCAAATGCAATCTGCAACCCAAACTGATTAGGCCATTCTATATCCCAGGTTGTTGGTTCTTCTGAAGTAATAAATGGGATTTTCATTTGATAGTCGAAATTATTCCCCCAGCGCCAGAGTGTCCTGGAACCACCGCCACATAAATATTCCCATTCATCTTCGCTCGGAAGATCAAAACTATTGCTTTGGATATTTTGAAGTAACTCATCATAGCTAATTGATTCATATATTTGTGCAAATAAATCCCCATCTATATATTGTAATTTCAATCTTGCGTTTAATTCGTGAACTCCAGGATTAATTTTTTCCATATAATCAGACAGAAATTTTTGCAGCATGCTGTTCTCTGTGATGCGGGGGTCCGTAAGAGATACTTCCTTCCAACTTGGTTCGGCGTGAACGTTTCTTTCAACCAGCATCGGGGAAATTGTAACCTTCCTGACAGGTGTGCAAGAGTCGGTGAGATAATTATTCAAATCTAAACCTTCTGGTTCCAACATCTCTTCAAATTCTTGTTTTGTCGGACCATCCATATTATTGAGACTGGCATCCCACCCTAATATTACTGTATCCCCGGGGACAACAACAAATTCATTGCCATCTTTATATTTAAAAACACCTGTTTCAGTAGATTGTCCAAATGCTGAAAATGTCTCTATTCTGTCAAAAGTAAAATCAGTTAAATGGGCTAGCTTTTGTAACAACAGGATCTTTTTTTCATCTTTATTTAACTTATTATATTGAACTTGAGTATTAAGATACATGCGCTATTCCTCTGGTAAATAAAATTATTTCATAAATTATCACTGTTTGTATAACCGTGACTATTGATATAATCCTAAAATTACACGCTTTAACACTCGTTGCACCGGTTAATAGAAAAAATAATTAAACAAATAAATATCATCTTAAATGAGGTATATTCCACATGTTCAGGTACGAGGAACTTTGGCCTTTATCCTGAATTTTTTTCATCTTCCCTGATTTTTCCTCACCATCATTGGTCATTTTTCGGTTGACGCCCTTCAGCTTTTCCTTCATCTTTACATCTGGACGTCTAAACGGATAGATGTGCACAACACAACATATAACTACAAGCGATTGATGAGGTAAGGTATGAGCTTTTTTCACGCCAGCCAGCGGGATGCCCTGAATCAGAGTCTGGCAGAAGTCCAGGGGCAGATTAACGTTTCGTTCGAGTTTTTCCCGCCGCGTACCAGTGAAATGGAGCAGACCCTGTGGAACTCCATCGATCGCCTTAGCAGTCTGAAACCGAAGTTTGTATCGGTGACCTATGGCGCGAACTCCGGCGAGCGCGACCGTACGCACAGCATTATTAAAGGCATTAAAGATCGCACTGGTCTGGAAGCGGCGCCGCATCTTACTTGCATTGATGCGACGCCCGACGAGCTGCGCACCATTGCACGCGACTACTGGAATAACGGTATTCGTCATATCGTGGCGCTGCGTGGCGACCTGCCGCCGGGAAGCGGTAAGCCGGAAATGTATGCTTCTGACCTGGTGACGCTGTTAAAAGAAGTGGCAGATTTCGATATCTCCGTGGCGGCGTATCCGGAAGTACATCCGGAAGCGAAAAGCGCCCAGGCAGATTTGCTTAACCTGAAACGAAAAGTGGATGCCGGAGCCAACCGCGCCATTACTCAGTTCTTCTTCGATGTTGAAAGCTACCTGCGTTTTCGCGATCGCTGCGTCTCGGCAGGCATTGATGTGGAAATTATTCCGGGCATTTTGCCGGTTTCGAACTTTAAACAGGCGAAGAAATTTGCCGACATGACTAACGTGCGTATTCCGGCGTGGATGGCACAAATGTTCGACGGCCTGGATGACGATGCTGAAACCCGCAAGCTGGTGGGCGCAAATATCGCGATGGATATGGTGAAGATTTTAAGCCGTGAAGGAGTGAAAGATTTCCACTTCTATACGCTTAACCGCGCTGAAATGAGTTATGCGATTTGCCATACGCTGGGTGTTCGTCCTGGTTTATAAATAGTGCGCCTTTTGTGAAAATCACACTGTGATCACAAATTTTAAACAGAGCACAAAATGCTGCCTCGAAATGCGAGTGAGAAAATAAGGTAGTCAGCCTTGTTTTCTCCCTCATTTCTTGAAGCTTACGAAGCTAAAACCTTTTTTATAAAGCATTTGTCCGAAATCGGACATAATCAAAAAGTCTTAATTACGATCAATTTGATCTACATCTCTTTAACCAACAATATGTAAGATCTCAACTATCGCATCCGTGGATTAATTCAATTATAACTTCTCTCTAACGCTGTGTATCGTAACGGTAACACTGTAGAGGGGAGCACATTGATGAGCACGTCAGACGATATCCATAACACGACAGCCACTGGCAAATGCCCGTTCCATCAGGGCGGTCACGACCAGAGCGCGGGTGGGGGCACAACCACGCGCGACTGGTGGCCAAATCAACTCCGTGTTGACCTGTTAAACCAACATTCTAATCGTTCTAACCCGCTGGGTGAGGACTTTGACTACCGCAAAGAATTCAGCAAATTAGATTACTACGGCCTGAAAAAAGATCTGAAAGCCCTGCTGACAGAATCTCAGCCGTGGTGGCCTGCCGACTGGGGCAGCTACGCCGGTCTGTTTATTCGTATGGCCTGGCACGGTGCGGGTACTTACCGTTCCATCGACGGACGCGGCGGCGCGGGTCGTGGTCAGCAACGTTTTGCACCGCTGAATTCATGGCCGGATAACGTCAGCCTCGATAAAGCGCGTCGTCTGTTGTGGCCAATCAAACAGAAATATGGTCAGAAAATCTCCTGGGCAGACCTGTTTATCCTCGCGGGTAACGTGGCGCTGGAAAACTCGGGCTTCCGTACCTTCGGTTTTGGTGCTGGTCGTGAAGACGTCTGGGAACCGGATCTGGACGTTAACTGGGGTGATGAAAAAGCCTGGCTGACTCACCGTCATCCGGAAGCACTGGCGAAAGCACCGCTGGGCGCAACCGAGATGGGCCTGATTTACGTTAACCCGGAAGGCCCGGATCACAGCGGCGAACCGCTTTCTGCGGCAGCAGCTATCCGCGCGACCTTCGGCAACATGGGCATGAACGACGAAGAAACCGTGGCGCTGATTGCGGGTGGTCATACGTTGGGTAAAACCCACGGTGCCGGTCCGACATCAAACGTAGGTCCTGATCCAGAAGCTGCACCGATTGAAGAACAAGGTTTAGGCTGGGCGAGCACTTACGGCAGCGGCGTTGGCGCAGATGCCATCACCTCTGGTCTGGAAGTGGTCTGGACCCAGACACCGACCCAGTGGAGCAACTATTTCTTCGAGAACCTGTTCAAATATGAGTGGGTACAGACCCGCAGCCCGGCTGGCGCAATCCAGTTCGAAGCGGTAGACGCACCGGAAATTATCCCGGATCCGTTTGATCCGTCGAAGAAACGTAAACCGACAATGCTGGTGACTGACCTGACGCTGCGTTTTGATCCGGAGTTCGAGAAGATCTCTCGTCGCTTCCTCAACGATCCGCAGGCGTTCAACGAAGCCTTTGCCCGTGCCTGGTTCAAACTGACGCACAGGGATATGGGACCGAAATCTCGCTACATCGGGCCGGAAGTACCGAAAGAAGATCTGATCTGGCAAGATCCGCTGCCGCAGCCGATCTACAACCCGACTGAGCAGGACATTATCGATCTGAAATTCGCGATTGCGGATTCTGGCCTGTCTGTCAGCGAACTGGTGTCGGTGGCCTGGGCGTCTGCTTCTACCTTCCGTGGTGGCGACAAACGTGGTGGTGCCAACGGTGCGCGTTTGGCATTAATGCCGCAGCGCGACTGGGATGTGAACGCCGCAGCCGTTCGTGCCCTGCCAGTTCTGGAGAAAATTCAGAAAGAGTCTGGCAAAGCTTCGCTGGCGGATATCATTGTGCTGGCTGGTGTGGTTGGCGTCGAGAAAGCCGCAAGCGCCGCAGGTTTGAGCATTCATGTCCCGTTTGCGCCGGGTCGCGTTGATGCGCGTCAGGATCAAACTGACATTGAAATGTTTGAGCTGTTGGAGCCGATTGCTGACGGTTTCCGTAACTACCGCGCTCGTCTGGATGTTTCCACCACTGAGTCACTGCTGATTGATAAAGCACAGCAACTGACTCTGACCGCGCCGGAAATGACCGCGCTGGTGGGCGGGATGCGTGTACTGGGTGCCAACTTCGATGGCAGCAAAAACGGCGTCTTCACTGACCGCGTTGGTGTATTGAGCAATGACTTCTTCGTGAACTTGCTGGATATGCGTTACGAGTGGAAAGCGACCGACGAATCGAAAGAGCTGTTCGAAGGCCGTGACCGTGAAACCGGCGAAGTGAAATACACGGCCAGCCGTGCGGATCTGGTCTTTGGTTCTAACTCAGTCCTGCGTGCGGTGGCGGAAGTTTACGCCAGCAGCGATGCCCACGAGAAATTTGTTAAAGACTTCGTGGCGGCATGGGTGAAAGTGATGAACCTCGACCGTTTTGACCTGCTGTAATCTAACCTTCTTCAGCGACTGTCTGTCTGGCAGTCGCTGAAGTTTCTTTACCAGCGTATAGTGTCCACAGGAAAACTACACACTGGATCTCTCATGTCTGCCGCAGGAAAGAGCAACCCACTGGCAATCAGTGGCCTGGTTGTGCTCACACTTATCTGGAGTTATAGCTGGATTTTCATGAAGCAAGTCACCAGCTACATCGGTGCCTTCGACTTTACCGCTTTACGCTGCATTTTCGGCGCTCTCGTTTTATTCATCGTCCTTTTATTACGTGGTCGCGGAATGCGCCCGACGCCGTTTAAATACACCTTAGCCATTGCCCTGTTACAAACCTGCGGGATGGTTGGCCTGGCGCAGTGGGCGCTGGTGAGCGGCGGAGCAGGGAAGGTGGCAATCCTGAGCTATACCATGCCATTCTGGGTGGTGATTTTCGCCGCGTTGTTTCTCGGTGAACGCCTGCGACGCGGGCAATATTTGGCGATTCTGATTGCCGCTTTCGGCTTATTTTTGGTGTTGCAGCCGTGGCAACTCGATTTCTCTTCGATGAAAAGCGCCATGCTGGCGATCCTCTCCGGTGTTAGTTGGGGGGCGAGCGCGATTGTCGCGAAACGCCTATACGCCCGCCATCCACGCGTGGATTTATTGTCGTTAACATCCTGGCAGATGCTTTATGCGGCGCTGGTGATGAGCGTGGTCGCTTGGCTGGTGCCGCAACGTGAAATTGACTGGCAGCCCACCGTGTTCTGGGCGCTGGCCTACAGTGCGATTCTGGCGACAGCGCTGGCCTGGAGCTTATGGCTGTTTGTATTGAAAAACTTACCCGCCAGTATCGCCAGCCTAAGCACGTTAGCAGTTCCTGTTTGCGGCGTACTCTTTTCCTGGTGGCTGCTCGGTGAAAATCCGGGGACCGTTGAAGGTAGCGGCATTGTGCTGATTGTGCTGGCACTGGCGCTGGTGAGCCGTAAGAAAAAAGAAGCCGTCAGCGTAAAAAGGATCTGAATTTTTTACAGGTGGGGCGAGCGCTCATTTAGCAAAATACCGATAATGCCCCACCATCCGCCAGCTAAACAGCACGTCTTCTTCCTGCGCGCCTGCGCCAATGTTATGTATCACCAGCGGCGTACCGTCGCGGGCGAAGCCATCTGAAACCACCCCAATATGTGCCAGCCCATTATCTAATCGCCAGGAGACAATATCGCCCGCTTGGTAGTCACTGGCGTTTTTGCTGGTGGGGCGTGTTTTATCGTGGCGGGTAAACCAGGTTTCCAGATTAGGCACCCGACGGTGATCGATGTTGCTGTCCGGGCGCTTTAACTGCCATTTTTGCGGGTACGCAGCAAAATTCTTCGCCATATCTTCGTGCACCAGTTTCTGCAAATCGACCTTCTGGCTGCGCAATGCACGGATTACCACATCGGAACATACGCCGCGTTCTTGCGGGACATCACCGCCAGGATAAGTAAGCTGCACATACGCCGGATCGTAAAATAGCGTGCTGCCAATTTGCTGTCTGGCACCGTCTGCGATGGCAAGATTGGTGTTGGCCTGGATTTGTACCACGGTTGGTGGAACAGCGGGAGATTTTAAGGAGTAACTGGTAAATACCGTCAGAAGACTGAACAACGCCAGTGAAGCTTTCATCTGTTTCGTCCGTGAAAAAATATTCACAGATTCGACCTTCCGGGCTAACGATTGTTCTGTGGAGAAAATGTCCAGAAGCGGATAAAAACTCCCGAACAACGTGGGAGTATCAGATTAATGGCACAGAGTGCCGGATGCGGCGTGAACGCCTTGTCAGACATAAAAAACACGTAAATTCAATGCGTTGCAGATATTTCGTAGGCCTGATAAGCGTAGCGCATCAGGCAATTTTGCGTTCAAACTCCCGGACAAGCCGGGAGTTTGGCATAGATTATTCCCACTCTTGCAGGAAACGCTGACCGTACTGGTCGGCTACCAGCAGTGCGGCGTAAACCTGATCTGGCGTCGCGCCGCCAGGCATGTTGTGGATGGTTTCACCTTCTGCACATGCCGCTTCTGCCACAATCCGCATTTTCGCCGGGACATCTTCTTTAATATCCAGTTGAGCGAGGGTTATTGGCAAACCTACCGCATGGCTAAGTGCAGCTACGGTTTCGATTTCTTCCACCGGCGCATTTTCCAGAACCAGCTGCGTCAGCGTACCGAATGCCACTTTTTCACCATGATAATAGTGATGGGCATCAGGTATTGCAGTCAGGCCGTTATGCACCGCGTGCGCCGCAGCCAGCCCACCGCTTTCAAAGCCAACGCCGCTCAAATAGGTGTTCGCTTCAATCACGCGTTCCAGTGCTGGAGTTACTACATGCTGTTCGGCGGCAAGCATCGCTTTTTCGCCTTCTTCCAGCAGCGTGTTGTAGCACAGTTCAGCCAGCGCCAGCGCTGCCTGAGTACACTTACCGCCCGCCATTGTGGTCGCACCGCTACGAGAGCAAGCACGCGCTTCAAACCAGGTCGCCAGCGCATCGCCGATACCCGCCGCTAACAGACGTGCAGGTGCGCCCGCGACGATTTTGGTGTCGACAATGACCATATTCGGGTTATTTGGCAACAGCAAATAGCGGTCAAACTCACCATCATCGGTGTAGATAACAGACAGCGCGCTGCACGGTGCGTCGGTAGAGGCAATAGTCGGTGCGATCGCTACCGGAACACCCATGAAATGTGCCAGCGCTTTGGCAGTATCGAGGGTTTTTCCGCCACCGATACCGAGAATTGCGCCACACTGCGCAGTCTCCGCGATGCCACGCAGACGGTCGATCTCATTTTGCGAACATTCACCGCCAAACGGCGCAATTTCTACTACCAGTCCAGCATCTTTAAAGCTTTTCTCGACAGTGGATTGAGCAAAAC
Organism: Escherichia sp. MOD1-EC5990; assembly: GCF_002965285.1. Lineage (NCBI taxonomy): Bacteria > Pseudomonadati > Pseudomonadota > Gammaproteobacteria > Enterobacterales > Enterobacteriaceae > Escherichia > Escherichia sp. MOD1-EC5990. The sequence continues at coordinate 24,180 of NZ_PTRV01000030.1, forward strand.
CTAAAACAAATTTGTCACCCACCACTAACCAGCGTTCTGCCAGCGGCTTCAGGTACTCGCCCAGACGATTAATGACATCTGCGCCCTGGATGTATTTACCCGGTGATTGAATAATGCGGTCCATAATTGCTCCTTTAGAGATGAGTAGTGCCAAATGCGGCATTCCAGTCGTGCTCAAACTTCTCTATAGCCGACTCTACCGCAGGAGTGTTGAGCATTTGTTGCGCTACATCTAAGGGTAGGGTGATGGACTCACATCCTGCCAGCAAACAATCCAGCGCCTGACGCGGTGTTTTAAAGCTGGCAGCCAGCACCATGCTTTCTGGCGCGTGCATTTCCAACAGCGCTTGCAGCTCCTGAACCGTACGAATGCCGTCACCGCCCTGGGCGTCGACGCGGTTAACATACGGAGCAACATATTTTGCCCCTGCCAGCGCGGCTAATAACCCTTGTGCGGCGCTATATATAGCGGTGCCAAGTGTAGTAATACCCTCTTTTTTCAGCATTTTAATGGCGGCAAGACCTTCGGAAGTTACCGGGATTTTCACCACAATGCCCGGAATGGCGTCGCGCAGGCGCTTCGCTTCTTCCACCATACCCTGTGCGTCACGACTCATGGTCTGAGCAAACAGAATACCCTCATCACCAATCGCTTTTTGCAAACGCGGCAGCACTTCCCAGATGGACTCCTTGCTGGCAGCGATAATGCTCGGGTTAGTTGTTACCCCGGCAATCGGGAATATGCGTGCCAGACGTTCGACTTCTGCGACGTTAGCGGTGTCCAGATACAGTTCCATGATGTTTCCTTTTACAGTTCCAGTTCATGTTGCAGCAGGCTGGCGATAGCGTCGGCAGAGGCGGCGTTAACCAGCGCGTTACGGAATTCTTCGTGCATGATGCGGCGAGCGAGGCGCGAGAAAATGCGCATATGCTGATCGCCGGCAGCGTGTTTGTTAAGGGTTAACATAATGATGAATTGTGCTTCATCATCGCCCCAGCGCACTGGCGCTTGCAGACGCGCCACGCTGATGGTGGACTGCTCAATGTGTTCTGATTTGCTGTGTGGAATGGCAAAACTAAAGCCCAGACCGGTAGAGAAAACGGCCTCGCGCGCCCACAAGTCGGCTTCCAGTTTACGCGGATAGCGGCAGCGGCCCGCCAGCAGCAGGTTATCGGTCATGCCTTTGAGCACTTCTTCTTTGCTGCGCCAGTCGCTTTCCAGCGTGATGCACTCGGCGGTGACCAGTGGTGCATCCTGTTGCGTCATGCGGAATTGTGCCAGCAGGTGTTCCACTTCCAGCGAAGTACGGCAGGCCATTGCCTGGTTGAGTAACTGGCGGCATTCGCGGCTATCAAGTTGCGCCATTCGCGCTTTCGCCGCCGGAATTGACGGTGCACTCATGCTCAACTCATCCAGCCCTAAACCGACCAGCAACGGCAGCACGGAACCTTTCGCCCCCAGTTCACCGCACAGACCAATCCATTTGCCCTGGCGATGCACTGCCTGCACGGCGTAATCAAGCGCTCGTAAGAATGCCGGATTCAGGCTGTTGTAGTGACGAGTTACCTTAGCGTTATCGCGATCCACTGCCAGCAGATATTGCGTCAGGTCATTACTACCAATACTAAAGAAATCAATCTCCTCACAGCATTGATCGATGATGAACATTACTGACGGCACTTCAAGCATGATACCGAGCTGGATCTTCTCATCAAACGGAATGTGTTCGTTACGCAGCTGCTGTTTAGCTTCTGCCAGTTTTTCTTTCACCCATAAGATCTCTTCCATTGAAGAGATCATCGGGATCATGATTTTCAGGCTACCATGAGCGGAGGCGCGCAGGATCGATCGTAGCTGCGTGGTAAATAACGACGCGTACTCTTCATAAATACGCACGGCGCGATAACCGAGGAACGGGTTTGCCTCTGCGGGAATATTCAGATAATCAACGGGTTTGTCACCGCCAATATCCATAGTGCGCACAATAATGCTGCGTCCGTTGGCGGACTCCAGCGCCTGACAAAAAATGTTGTACAGCTCGCTTTCGCCCGGTGCACTGGTGCGATCCATATAGAGCATTTCAGTGCGGAACAAACCAACGCCTTCCGCACCATTGCCGAATGCGGCCTGCGCTTCGACGGAGTGAGCGATGTTAGCGGCAATTTCAATGCGGATACCGTCAGCGGTACGGGCTTGTTGGGTCAGCCAGACACGCTGTTGCTCACGAAGGGCGTTCTGTACGCGGGCTTCTTGCTGATAATAACGGGCTACGGCTTCTCCAGGATCAACCACAATCGCCCCAGCGTTGCCGTCGATATAAATCGTTTGATGCTGCCACGGAGTAAGGGCATCAATATCCACACCAACCAGCGTCGGAATGTTGAACGAACGGGCAAGGATCACCGTGTGTGAGGTAGTGCCGCCACTTTTGAGCAACAATCCTTTGAGGTGATTTTTATCCAGTTCGAGGAACTGGCTAGGGGTCAGTTCATCAGCCATACAAATGGCGGGCTGCGTCAGCTTGCCCGGTGCCGGAAAGCGTTTCTCGCCGTAGATTTGCTGGAGTAACTGGAAGCAGACATCGCGCACATCCAGCGCGCGTTCTTGCAGGTAGCTGCTGCTGGAACGGGAAAACTCTTCGCAAAAGTGATTCGCACTGGTAACAATTGCTTCGGCGCAGCTTAATCCGGCGCAGACGCCTGCCAGTAAATGTTCGCGCAGGGAAGTATCGCCAGCCAGGGATCGGTGCGCTTCCAGAATCGCGCTGGTAGCACCGTCGCTATCCAGCAGACGAAACTCAATGTTTTTCAGTACCAGCGTCAGGCCGTTTTCCAGCGCGGATTGCTCGGCGTCAACGCCTTTGGCAGCGGGAAGATTACCCAGCGCATTGAGATCTAAAGAAGAGATCGGCGTCAGAATGCCGCCTGCGCTACTGCTGCACACGGTGCGGGCGCGGATAATTCGCGGATTCAGGTTGGTCAGTGAAACCGGCAGCGGCTCCAGTTCGTCAGATTTTACTTCTGCCAGCGGTGCGTCGCAGTGGGGGAATTCATCGCGCAGCCATTGGCTTAAACGCTGGTGCGCTTCCTGCTCGTCGGCCCCGGAAATCAGTAACTGGCAGTTATCGCCCACCAGCGTATCGGTGCCAATCAGCGCAAGGGCGCTTTTGGCGTTGCCCTTGCGGTCAGTGCGCAGGTTATGCCACTCAATTTGTGATGAAAAAGTATTACACAGCGTTTCAACGTGGCTTGCCGGACGCGCATGTACGCCGTTAGGTAGCTCACAAATAAATTCCACAATCAGGGCCATTGCCTCTCTCCCGGTACGGTTTTCTGTTTACAGGATAAGAGCGCACGGCAACGGCCTGCCATGTGACAAATCTGCCAAAAGCTGGACAAATGTAATGTAACCGTCAATTTGCGACGCGTCTCACAAGACGCCGTTCTGCGGCATGCTTCCGGGTTATCGCAAGTTATGAGGCGGATCGCATTTTTGTACTGATATTACAAAAGTCCAGTAAATGGCCTTTTTATCCACTGTTTGCTCCGCCTGCGATTGCCTATTGTTTCCTCCATCAAAAATATGGACATGGGCTTTTGCAAGCCCGGGAGCAGCTTATGAATGAGTTGGTGCAGATCCTGAAAAATACCCGTCAGCATTTAATGACGGGCGTTTCACATATGATTCCCTTCGTGGTATCGGGCGGTATTTTGCTGGCGGTTTCCGTCATGTTGTATGGCAAAGGCGCAGTGCCGGATGCCGTAGCCGATCCGAATCTAAAAAAACTGTTTGATATCGGCGTTGCGGGGTTGACGCTGATGGTGCCTTTCCTCGCAGCGTACATCGGTTATTCCATTGCAGAACGTTCTGCGCTGGCTCCGTGCGCTATCGGTGCCTGGGTTGGTAACAGCTTTGGTGCGGGCTTCTTTGGCGCGCTGATCGCCGGGATTATCGGCGGCATCGTGGTGCATTACCTGAAGAAAATTCCGGTGCATAAAGTTCTGCGCTCGGTGATGCCAATCTTCATCATTCCGATCGTCGGCACACTGATTACCGCTGGTGTCATGATGTGGGGACTGGGCGAGCCGGTGGGGGCGTTGACCAACAGCCTGACCCAGTGGCTTCAGGGCATGCAACAAGGCAGCGTAGTGATGCTGGCGGTGATCATGGGATTGATGCTGGCCTTTGATATGGGCGGCCCGGTTAACAAAGTGGCCTATGCCTTCATGCTGATCTGTGTGGCTCAGGGCGTTTATACCGTGGTGGCCATTGCTGCCGTGGGGATTTGTGTTCCACCGTTGGGCATGGGGCTGGCGACGCTGATTGGTCGTAAAAATTTCTCTGCAGAAGAGCGCGAAACCGGCAAAGCGGCGTTGGTGATGGGGTGTGTTGGGGTTACTGAAGGGGCGATTCCTTTCGCCGCTGCCGATCCGCTGCGTGTCATTCCTTCCATCATGGTCGGTTCAGTTTGTGGTGCAGTGACTGCGGCGCTGGTCGGTGCGCAGTGCTATGCAGGCTGGGGTGGTCTGATTGTGCTGCCTGTGGTTGAAGGCAAGCTGGGTTATATCGCCGCAGTGGCTGTCGGGGCAGTAGTGACAGCAGTTTGTGTGAACGTGCTGAAAAGTCTGGCGCGTAAAAATGGGCCTTCGACTGATGAGAAGGAAGACGACCTGGATCTGGATTTTGAAATTAATTAATTGAGGAACGAGCCATGACGAAAATTATTGCAGTAACCGCATGTCCATCTGGTGTTGCCCATACTTATATGGCGGCAGAGGCGCTTGAAAGCGCTGCGAAAGCGAAAGGTTGGGAAGTGAAAGTAGAAACTCAGGGCTCGATTGGTCTGGAAAATGAACTGACTGCGGAAGACGTGGCGAGCGCCGATATGGTGATTCTGACCAAAGATATCGGCATCAAGTTTGAAGAGCGTTTTGCTGGCAAGACCATTGTGCGCGTCAACATCAGCGACGCGGTAAAACGCGCTGACGCCATTATGAGCAAAATTGAAGCTCACCTGGCACAAACCGCTTAAGTCCTTATCCCGCTCGCAAGGGCGGGTTCGCTTCCCCACAGGAGTTCCTCATGACGAATCGTATCTCTCGCCTTAAAACTGCACTGTTTGCTAATACCCGTGAAATCTCGCTGGAGCGGGCGCTGCTTTATACCGCCAGCCATCGGCAAACCGAAGGCGAACCAGTGATATTGCGCCGGGCGAAAGCAACAGCGTATATCCTTGAACATGTTGAAATTTCGATTCGTGATGAAGAACTGATTGCTGGTAACCGTACCGTAAAACCGCGCGCCGGGATTATGTCGCCGGAAATGGACCCTTACTGGCTGCTGAAAGAGCTGGATCAATTTCCGACGCGACCGCAGGACCGCTTCGCCATTAGTGAAGAAGATAAACGTATCTACCGCGAAGAGCTGTTCCCATACTGGGAAAAACGCTCGATGAAAGATTTCATTAACGGGCAGATGACGGATGAAGTAAAAGCCGCGACCAGCACGCAGATTTTCAGTATCAACCAGACAGATAAAGGCCAGGGGCACATCATTATTGATTACCCGCGCCTGCTGAATCACGGGCTGGGTGAGCTGGTGGCGCAGATGCAGCAACATTGCCAGCAACAGCCGGAGAATCACTTTTATCAGGCTGCGCTGTTATTGCTCGAAGCCTCGCAGAAACACATTTTGCGTTACGCCGAACTGGCGGAAACGATGGCGGCAAACTGCACCGATGCCCAGCGTCGCGAAGAACTGCTGACTATCGCGGAGATCTCCCGCCATAACGCCGAACATAAGCCGCAGACGTTCTGGCAAGCGTGCCAGTTGTTCTGGTACATGAACATCATTCTGCAATACGAATCCAACGCCAGCTCGCTGTCTTTAGGGCGCTTCGACCAGTATATGTTGCCATTCTATCAGGCATCATTAACCCAGGGCGAAGATCCGGCGTTCCTGAAAGAACTGCTCGAATCTTTATGGGTGAAATGCAACGACATCGTGCTGTTGCGCTCCACCAGCAGCGCGCGCTATTTCGCAGGTTTCCCGACCGGCTATACCGCCCTGCTCGGTGGGTTAACCGAAAACGGACGTAGCGCGGTGAACGTGCTTTCGTTCCTTTGCCTCGATGCCTATCAAAGCGTGCAATTACCACAACCGAACCTGGGTGTGCGCACTAACGCCTTGATCGACACGCCGTTCCTGATGAAAACCGCAGAAACCATTCGCCTCGGCACGGGTATTCCGCAAATCTTCAACGATGAAGTGGTGGTGCCAGCGTTCCTCAATCGTGGCGTTTCGCTGGAAGATGCGCGCGATTATTCCGTAGTGGGTTGCGTGGAGTTATCTATTCCTGGCAGAACCTATGGTCTGCATGACATCGCGATGTTTAACCTGCTGAAAGTGATGGAAATCTGCCTGCATGAAAATGAAGGTAATGCCACGCTGAGTTATGAAGGTTTGCTGGAACAGATCCGCGCCAAGATCAGCCACTACATCACCCTGATGGTTGAAGGCAGCAATATTTGTGATATCGGTCACCGTGACTGGGCCCCTGTACCGCTGCTCTCGTCGTTTATCAGCGATTGTCTGGAAAAAGGCCGCGATATTACCGATGGCGGCGCGCGTTATAACTTCTCCGGCGTACAGGGGATCGGTATCGCCAACCTGAGCGATTCTCTCCATGCGTTGAAAGGGATGGTTTTTGAGCAACAGCGTTTAAGTTTTGACGAATTGCTGTCGGTATTAAAAGCCAACTTCGCAACGCCAGAAGGCGAAAAAGTCCGCGCTCGCTTAATTAACCGCTTTGAGAAATACGGTAACGATATCGACGAGGTGGATAACATTAGCGCCGAACTCCTGCGTCATTACTGCAAAGAAGTGGAAAAATACCAGAACCCGCGCGGCGGCTACTTCACGCCGGGATCGTATACCGTTTCTGCTCACGTCCCGTTGGGATCGGTGGTTGGTGCGACGCCAGACGGCCGTTTTGCCGGGGAACAACTGGCAGACGGTGGTTTGTCTCCCATGCTGGGCCAGGATGCACAAGGACCAACGGCGGTACTGAAATCAGTCAGCAAGCTCGATAACACGCTGCTTTCTAACGGTACGTTGCTGAACGTGAAATTCACTCCGGCGACCCTGGAAGGTGAAGCGGGATTACGCAAACTAGCCGACTTCTTACGGGCATTTACCCAGCTTAAGTTGCAGCATATTCAGTTTAACGTGGTGAACGCTGACACGTTGCGGGAAGCCCAACAGCGCCCACAGGACTATGCCGGGCTGGTGGTGCGCGTAGCCGGATACAGCGCCTTCTTTGTTGAATTGTCGAAGGAGATCCAGGATGACATCATCCGCCGGACAGCGCATCAGCTGTAACGTTGTGGAAACGCGCCGCAATGATGTGGCGCGCATTTTCAACATTCAGCGTTATTCACTGAATGACGGCGAGGGCATTCGTACGGTGGTCTTTTTTAAAGGCTGCCCGCATCTTTGCCCGTGGTGTGCTAATCCGGAGTCGATCTCCGGCAAAATCCAGACGGTACGCAGAGAGGCGAAATGCCTGCACTGCGCGAAATGTTTGCGTGATGCGGATGAATGCCCTTCCGGTGCGTTTGAACGGATTGGTCGCGATATCAGCCTTGACGCGCTGGAGCGGGAAGTGATGAAAGATGACATTTTCTTTCGCGCGTCCGGCGGCGGCGTCACGCTTTCTGGCGGCGAAGTGTTAATGCAGGCGGAGTTTGCTACCCGTTTTTTACAGCGACTTCGTCTGTGGGGCGTGTCATGCGCTATCGAAACTGCCGGAGACGCGCCGACCAGCAAGTTGTTACCGCTGGCGAAATTGTGCGATGAAGTGTTGTTCGATTTAAAAATTATGGACGTGACTCAGGCGCGGGATGTGGTGAAGATGAACTTGCCACGCGTGCTGGAGAACTTGCGTTTGCTGGTGAGTGAGGGTGTCAACGTGACCCCGCGTTTACCGCTGATCCCTGGTTTCACACTCAGCCGGGAGAATATGCAGCAGGCGCTGGACGTGCTGATCCCGCTGAATATCAGGCAGATCCATCTGTTACCGTTTCATCAGTACGGCGAACCAAAATACCGTCTGCTGGGGAAAACATGGTCGATGAAAGAGGTGCCAGCGCCGTCGTCAGCCGATGTGGCAACGATGCGCGAAATGGCAGAACGGGCCGGATTTCAGGTTACCGTGGGAGGTTAAAATGGCATACCTGGTGGCAGTAACCGCCTGCGTCAGTGGCGTGGCGCATACTTATATGGCGGCGGAACGGCTGGAAAAGTTGTGCCAGTTAGAGAAGTGGGGCGTCAGCATTGAAACTCAGGGCGCGCTGGGGACGGAGAATCGTTTAGCGGACGAGGATATCCGTCGGGCGGATGTTGCGCTGTTGATTACGGATATCGAGCTTGCCGGTGCCGAGCGATTTGAACATTGCCGCTATGTGCAATGCAGCATCTACGCATTCCTGCGTGAGCCGCAGCGGGTAATGAGCGCGGTGCGCAAAGTGCTTTCTGCGCCGCAGCAAACCCATCTTATTCTGGAGTAGTCGGTTTTTCTGTCAGTTGGCTGTGGTACTGCCGGCGATATTCCGACGGCGAGCGTTCGGTGTTTTTACGAAACAGACGGCAGAAGTAGTTGCTGTCGACAAAGCCGCAGGCGTGCGCCACTTCTTTTACCTTCAGGTCATAGCCTTTCAATAACGTCTTAGCGTGCTCCAGTCGCGTGTGATTCAGGTATTCGTTAAAACCAATGGCCCCCGTTTTTTGAAACAGGTGCGAGAGGTAATTTGGCGAAATATAGAATGCCTGTGCGACAGATTCGCGGGTAAGCGCGGAGGCATAGCGTTCGTCGATATAATCACGAATAGCTTCGAACAGTGCCTGGCTGCGTGAGGCGGTCTGGATTTGGCTGCCAAGCAAATCGCGGCAGTGGCTAAGCAGGCTGGCGACGATAAGCCTTGCCGTTTGCTGCTCTTGCGACTGCATTTGCATTTCATTGAGCGTTTGTAGCAGAAAAGAACCAATGCGCGGGCCGCGTCGGGCGACGTGTTGCTTCGCCAGATTTTGATATTGTTTGCCATCCCATTGCACGACGCTGAAGCCGAGTTGCTGTTTGCCAAACAGCACGCTAAAGGTAGTGGCGGGGGCTTGCCATTGTGGAAAATTCCAGCCACCAGCGGGAACGTACAGCACATCGCCGGGAACTAACGTTGCTCCAGCGCCGGTATCAACAAACTCACCTTCCAGCACAATTTCCAGCCGTGGAAAATCGACCTGATACGCAAGATCGGGCACCGGGCCGTTGCTGCTGGCAAAGTAAATCTGGCGCAGCGACAGTGGGCCGTTTATCAGGCGGGAGAGCAGATAGCTGACGTCGTGATACATGTTATTCCCTTAGGTAGGTAGTCGGGAAAACAGTAACTGGCATTATTAAAAAAGGCCACCTGAAAAGTGTGGCCTGATGGGAGTGCGATGTAAACATTGTGCCAGTATCGCATCCGGCAAATAGCGCCAGACGCGATACAAAGGTCATTTACTGATTACCCACCTGATCGCCATACGGCAGAGTGTCGTAATCGATCAGCGCGTTTTTCTTGTACGGGTTACCAATCCAGCGGGTAGTTTCTTTGAACTGCGGATTCACCACTGAACGGGTTGGATCGTAACCGTCGTAAGATAAGCCCGCCAAATCTGACCAAGTGTGGATCAGTTCCGCCAGGCTGTATTTACGATCAACATCCTGCGAGAAATCACGCGGATGAGTCGCTTGCCATTTTTCTGACGTCCACAGCAGGAACGGAATGGTGTACATATGACGCGTCGGGTTGTCCTCATTACGCCCCTGAGTTTTGTGCGGCGGCGTGTCGTAAACCTCTTCACCGTGGTCAGAGAAGTAAACCAGGAAACCGTTCGGGTCTGCTGCTTTAAAGTCTTTAATCAGGCTGGCAACCACATGATCGTTATACAGGTTAGCGTTATCATAATCGTTATATGACTCCAGCTCTTCTGCGCTTAGTCCCGGCGGAACATGATCGGTATTGCCATCAAACTTGCCCTGATTTTCCGGGTAGCGGTATTTGTATTTGATATGCGTACCCAGCAGATGAACGATGATCAGTTTCTTCGGCGCAGGGTCATTCAGTACTTCCTGGAACGGCTTCAGCACGTTGGTGTCGTATTCACGCGCACTCTGCGTACGTTGCTGGTTCATGTAGTACTGCTTGTCGGTCTGGCGCGAAAATACCGTCAGCATGGTATTGCGGGCGGTCATCGTCTGCTGGTTGGTGATCCAGAAGGTTTTATAACCCGCCTGTTTCATCATGTTCATCAGCGACGGCTGCGTCAGATACAGATCCGGGTTCTTTTCATTGGCAAAAGTCAGCGCCTGTTGCAGGATTTCAATGGTGTACGGACGAGACGTCACCACGTTATTAAACACGGTCAGATTCGGATCGGTTTTATGCAGCGCATCCAGCTCCGGCGTGGTTTCACGCGGATAACCGTACAGACTCATGCGTCCACGCTGGGTCGACTCGCCAATCACCAGCACTAAGGTGCGCGGTTCGTTACCCGATTCATCTTTGAAATTAGCCAGCGGCGGCAAGGCATTATTTTCATTCAGTAGCTTTGTTAGCGAGTTTAGTTGCTGACGATACTGATAATAGCCGGTCAGGAATTGCCACGGTGCGGCAGGCTCCATACGCGATGCCAGGTTATCCAACGTTTTCTCAAACGGCTTGTTTTTGATAAACGTATTCATGGCGATCGGATGCAGAATCAAGCCATAAAGCAGGGCAAAAGAGACAACATAACGCCACGGCTTTGGAATATAGACCGGGCGCAGGCGTGTCCACAGCAGAACTGCCACTGCCGTATAGGCCAGCGCGATAAGCACAATTTTCAGGCTGAAATACTGGCTTAAATACTCGCTGGCTTCGTTGGTGTTGGTTTCGAACATCACAAACAGAACGCTCTGCGAGAACTCCTGACCGTAGATGACGTAGTAGCACAGCGCCGCCAGAGAGGCCGCCCATAGCACCACGCCGATTACTGCGGCAATAATTTTAATCCGCTTCGGAAAGAGGAATACCGGGATCAACCACAGCGAACTGAATAACAGCGAGTCGCGAATGCCGTTAGTGCCACTATAACCACTGATGTAAATAATGGCCTGTAGCAAGGTAGAGAAAAACCAAAAGTAGAGCAGTGCCCAACCCAGGGCTTTCCAGCTAAAAAGAGGTTTAGCTTGGACTTCTGTGGAATGCATAGTAAGAACCTGTCTTGAAAAAATATCGCCGAATGTAACGACAATTCCTTAAGGATATCTGAAGGGATATCCAGAATTTGAATAAAATGCAGACAGAAATATATTGAAAACGAGGGTGTTAGAACAGAAGTATTTCAGAAAACCCTCGCGCAAAAGCACGAGGGTTTGCAGGAGGGGGGAAGATTAGCCGGTATTACGCATACCTGCCGCAATCCCGGCAATAGTAACCATTAACGCTTGCTCGACGCGAGGATCCGGTTCCTGGCCTTCTTTTTCTGCCTGGCGGGAGCGGTGCAGCAACTCGGCCTGCAATACGTTCAGTGGGTCGGTGTAAATATTTCGCAGCTGAATAGACTCCGCAATCCACGGCAGATCGGCCATCAGGTGAGAATCGTTGGCAATCGCCAGCACCACTTTGATGTCTTCTTCTTGCAGATTACGTAACTCTTTACCTAACGGCCACAATGCTTTGTCTACCAGACGTTGATCATAGTATTCCGCCAGCCACAGGTCTGCTTTGGCGAAGACCATCTCCAGCATGCCGAGACGCGTCGAGAAGAATGGCCAGTCGCGGCACATGGCTTCCAGTTCGCTCTGCTTGCCATCTTCGACCACTTTTTGCAGCGCCGTACCTGCACCCAGCCAGGCGGGGAGCATCAGGCGGTTTTGTGTCCAGGCAAAAATCCACGGAATGGCGCGCAGTGACTCGACGCCGCCGGTCGGGCGACGTTTCGCCGGACGTGAACCCAACGGCAGTTTGCCCAGCTCTTGTTCCGGCGTAGCGGAGCGGAAGTACGGCACAAAATCTTTGTTTTCACGTACGTAGCCACGGTAGAGATCGCAGGAGATGACTGACAGTTCATCCATAATGCGACGCCAGCTCTCTTTCGGCTCCGGCGGTGGCAGCAGGTTGGCTTCCAGAATTGCCCCGGTGTACAGCGACAGGCTGCTAACGGTGATTTCTGGCAGACCATATTTAAAGCGGATCATCTCGCCCTGTTCGGTCACGCGAAGGCCGCCTTTCAGGCTTCCTGGCGGTTGTGACAGCAGCGCCGCATGGGCAGGTGCGCCGCCGCGACCAATGGAACCGCCGCGGCCGTGGAACAGCGTCAGTTCAATACCCGCTTTTTCGCAGGTTTTGATTAATGCATCCTGTGCCTGATATTGCGCCCAGGAAGCCGCCATCACCCCCGCATCTTTTGCTGAGTCGGAATAGCCAATCATCACCATCTGTTTGCCCTGAATCAGGCCGCGATACCAGTCGATATTGAGCAACTGGGTCATGACATCGTTGGCGTTGTTCAGGTCATCAAGGGTTTCAAACAGCGGTGCAACCGGCATCGCAAATCCAATACCCGCTTCTTTCAGCAGCAGGTGTACAGCCAGTACGTCGGACGGCGTTTTTGCCATCGAGATCACGTAGGCGGCAATGGAACCTTGCGGTGCTTCAGCAATTACCTGACAGGTATCAAGTACTTCGCGCGTTTCGGCGCTCGGTTGCCAGTTACGCGGCAGAAGAGGGCGTTTGGAGTTCAGTTCGCGGATCAGGAACGCCTGTTTGTCGGCCTCTGACCAGCTTTCGTAGTCGCCGATGCCGAGGTAGCGGGTCAGTTCGCCCAGCGCTTCGGTATGACGGGTACTCTCCTGACGGATATCAATACGGACCAGCGGTACACCGAAACATTTCACGCGGCGCAGGGTGTCGAGCAGATCGCCGTTGGCAATAATACCCATGCCACACGCCTGAAGGGACTGGTAGCAAGCGTAGAGCGGCTCCCACAGTTCTTCGTTCTGCGTCAGCAGACCCTCTGGTTTTGGTACTTCTTCACCTTTCAGGCGCGCTTCCAGCCATGCCTGTGTCGCCATCAAGCGGGAACGCAGGTTTTTCATCAGATAGCGATACGGTTCTGCGGCACCTTCTTCGCCGACCAGCGCCAGCAGTTCCGGAGTTGCTTCAACCATCGACAGTTCAGAAACCAGAACTTGAATATCTTTCAGGAACAGATCGGTGGCTTTCCAGCGGCTGAGCAGCAGGACGTGGCGGGTGATATCGGCAGTGACGTTCGGGTTTCCGTCGCGGTCGCCGCCCATCCACGAGGTAAAACGCACCGGAACAAATTCGACGGGTAGTTTGTAGCCGAGGTTCTCTTCCAGTTGTTCGTTCAGTTCGCGCAGGTAATTCGGTACGCCTTGCCACAGGCTGTTTTCTACTACGGCAAAGCCCCATTTGGCCTCATCTACCGGGCTTGGGCGCAGCTTACGGATTTCATCGGTATGCCATGACTGGGCGATCAACTGGCGCAGGCGGCGCATCAGTTGGTTATGTTCGTAGTCGGCGATATCTTTGTTGTCGAGCTGTTTTAAGCAGGCGTTCACTTCCACCATTTTGTGGATCAGCGTACGACGGGTAATTTCGGTTGGGTGAGCCGTGAGGACCAGTTCCAGCGACAGCGATTCCACTGCTTTTTTGATGGTGTCTTCGCTCAGTTCCGGCTGGTTTTTCAGTTTACGCAGGGTGCGGGCGATCACTTCCGGATTGCTGGCTGCTTCGCCTTTCGGCGAAATGCTATGGTATTGCTCGGCGGTGTTAGCCAGATTCAGGAACTGACTAAACGCACGCGCAACGGGCAGCAGCTCGTCGTTCGACAAATTTTGTAAAGTGGTGAGCAACTCCTGGCGGTTAGCATCATTGCCAGCGCGTGAAGATTTGGACAACTTACGGATAGTTTCAACGCGTTCAAGAATGTGTTCTCCCAACGCATCCTTGATGGTTTCCCCCAGCACTTTGCCGAGCATACTGACATTACTACGCAATGCGGAATATTGTTCGTTCATATTACCCCAGACACCCCATCTTATCGTTTGATAGCCCTGTATCCTTCACGTCGCATTGGCGCGAATATGCTCGGGCTTTGCTTTTCGTCGTCTTTTATAAAGCCACGTAAAAGCGATGACGTCAAATGCTGCGAAATCGCTTCAGCAAACGAATAAATAGCAGGAATTTACGCCATTAAATTCACGACGCTTTAAATAAGCGTAACTTATGGAAATGTTAAAAAATCGCCTTGAGTAACACCAAAGGTGTAGGTCGGATAAGATGCGCAAGCATCGCATCCGACATTGTTTGGCCTACGTTTTAATGCCAGCAGAAATGGTGAATCACCTGGGTGATCAGTTCGCGGGTGGGCTTGATAAACCGTGTCTCCAGGTATTCATCAGGCTGATGAGCCTGATTAATTGAGCCAGGTCCCAGCACCAGCGTCGGGCATAACGTCTGAATAAACGGCGCTTCGGTACAGTAATTCACCACTTCGGTCTTTGCTCCGAGCAATTTCTCAACCACTTCAACCAGTTGATGATTCGGTGGGCATTCATAGCCAGGAATCGGTGGATGCAGCTCGTCGACCGTCAGACGACCCGGCCAGCGCTCGCTCACCGGAGACAATGCATCGTTGAGCAAACCATTAAGTTCATTGAGTGTCATGCCTGGCAGCGGACGAATATCCATATGCAACTCACAGCAAGCGCAAATACGGTTAGATGCATCGCCACCGTGAATATGCCCGAGGTTGAGCGTAGGGTATGGCACGGTAAATGCTTCGTAGTGATAACGTTCTTTCAGATTATCGCGCAATTGCAAAATATGCCCGATGGCGTCGTGCATCAATTCGATCGCGTTAACTCCGCGTGCTGGATCGCTGGAGTGCCCCGACTGGCCCTGAATACGGATGGCGTTCGAGATATGGCCTTTATGTGCGCGTACCGGTTGCAGCGACGTCGGTTCGCCAATGATGGCGCAATCCGGGCGCAGGGCGGTAGTTTCGGCAAAATAACGCGCTCCTGCCATACTGGTCTCTTCATCGGCAGTCGCCAGAATGTAGAGCGGTTTTTTCAGTTTCGTGACGTCGACATCGCGTAGTGCATCGAGGATAAACGCAAAAAAGCCTTTCATGTCGGCGGTGCCTAAGCCGTAAAGCTTGCCGTCATGCTCCGTCAGCGTAAACGGATCGCGCGTCCAGCGGCCGTCATCAAATGGCACCGTATCGGTATGCCCCGCCAGCAGCAAACCGCCAGCTCCCTGTCCGCAACTGGCTAGCATATTAAATTTGTTGCGAGTTCCCGGCACGGGCTGCACTTCCACATTGAAGCCCAAATCTTTAAACCAGTCCGCCAGCAGAGTGATTAAATCTGCATTGCTTTGATCGAGTGCCTCTTCCGTGGCGCTTATTGAAGGTGTGGCAATCAGAGCACGGTAAATCTCGATAAATGGCGGTAATTTGTTTTTCATTGTTGACACACCTCTGGTCATGATAGTATCAATATTCATGCAGTATTTGTGAATAAAAATACACTAACGTTGAGCGTAATAAAACCCACCAGCCGTAAGGTGAATGTTTTACGTTTAACCAGGCAACCAGACATAAGAAGGTGAATAGCCCCGATGTTGAATACGCTGATTGTGGGTGCCAGCGGTTACGCTGGCGCAGAGCTAGTGACCTATGTAAATCGCCATCCGCATATGAACATAACCGCTTTGACTGTTTCAGCGCAAAGCAATGATGCGGGAAAGTTAATCTCCGATTTGCATCCGCAGCTAAAAGGCATCGTTGATCTGCCGTTGCAGCCGATGTCGGATATCAGTGAGTTTAGCCCAGGGGTGGACGTGGTGTTTCTTGCTACTGCCCATGAAGTTAGTCACGATTTAGCGCCACAATTTCTTGAAGCGGGCTGTGTGGTGTTCGACCTTTCCGGCGCGTTTCGTGTTAACGACGCCACCTTCTATGAAAAATATTACGGCTTTAGCCATCAATACCCGGAACTGTTGGAACAGGCAGCTTACGGTCTGGCGGAGTGGTGCGGTCATAAATTAAAAGAAGCGAACTTAATTGCGGTGCCTGGCTGTTATCCGACGGCGGCGCAATTGGCGCTGAAACCGTTGATTGATGCCGATCTTCTTGACCTCAATCAGTGGCCGGTTATCAACGCCACCAGTGGTGTGAGCGGAGCAGGACGTAAGGCCGCGATTTCAAATAGTTTTTGTGAAGTTAGCCTGCAACCGTATGGTGTCTTTACTCATCGCCATCAACCAGAGATCGCCACACACCTCGGTGCTGACGTTATTTTTACCCCGCATCTGGGCAATTTCCCGCGCGGCATTCTCGAAACCATTACCTGCCGCCTGAAGCCTGGCGTGAACCAGGCGCAAGTCGCGCAAGCGTTACAGCAGGCGTATGCCCATAAACCGCTGGTACGGTTGTATGACAAAGGCGTTCCGGCGCTGAAAAATGTCGTCGGGCTGCCGTTCTGCGATATCGGTTTTGCCGTTCAGGGGGAACATCTGATTATTGTGGCGACCGAAGACAACTTATTGAAAGGCGCGGCAGCACAAGCGGTACAGTGCGCCAATATTCGTTTCGGCTATGCGGAAACGCAGTCTCTTATTTAGGGGTGCAATGATGAATCCATTAATTATCAAACTGGGCGGCGTACTGCTGGATAGTGAAGAGGCGCTGGAACGTCTGTTTACCGCACTGGTGAATTATCGCGAGTCACATCAGCGTCCGCTGGTGATTGTCCACGGCGGCGGCTGCGTGGTGGATGAGCTGATGAAAGGACTGAATCTGCCGGTGAAAAAGAAAAACGGCCTGCGGGTGACGCCTGCGGATCAGATAGACATTATCACCGGAGCGCTGGCGGGAACGGCAAATAAAACCCTGCTGGCATGGGCGAAGAAACATCAGATTGCAGCCGTAGGTTTGTTTCTCGGTGACGGCGACAGCGTAAAAGTGACCCAGCTCGATGAAGAGTTAGGCCATGTTGGACTGGCGCAGCCAGGTTCGCCTAAGCTTATCAACACGTTGCTGGAAAACGGTTATCTACCAGTGGTCAGCTCCATTGGCGTAACGGACGAAGGGCAACTGATGAACGTCAATGCTGACCAGGCGGCGACGGCGCTGGCGGCAACGCTGGGCGCGGATCTGATTTTGCTCTCTGATGTCAGCGGTATTCTCGACGGCAAAGGGCAACGTATTGCCGAAATGACCGCAGCGAAAGCAGAACAACTGATTGAGCAGGGCATTATTACTGACGGCATGATAGTGAAAGTGAACGCGGCGCTGGACGCTGCGCGCACGCTGGGTCGCCCGGTAGATATTGCCTCCTGGCGTCATGCGGAACAGCTTCCGGCACTGTTTAACGGTATGCCGATGGGTACGCGGATTTTAGCTTAAGTTTTGTTGGCCGGAGACGTAGCTTTCTGGCATTGAATTTCAAAATAAGGAAACAGAGTTATGGCACTTTGGGGCGGGCGTTTTACCCAGGCAGCAGATCAACGGTTTAAACAATTCAACGACTCACTGCGCTTTGATTACCGTCTGGCGGAGCAGGATATTGTTGGCTCTGTGGCCTGGTCCAAAGCGCTGGTAACGGTAGGCGTGTTAACCGCAGAAGAACAGGTGCAACTGGAAGAGGCGCTCAATGTGCTGCTGGAAGATGTTCGCGCCAGGCCACAACAAATTCTTGAAAGCGACGCCGAAGATATCCATAGCTGGGTGGAAGGCAAACTGATCGACAAAGTGGGCCAGTTAGGCAAAAAATTGCATACCGGGCGTAGCCGTAATGATCAGGTAGCGACTGACCTGAAACTGTGGTGCAAGGATACCGTTAGCGAGTTACTGACGGCTAACCGACAGTTACAATCCGCTCTGGTCGAGACCGCGCAGAATAATCAGGACGCGGTAATGCCTGGTTACACTCACCTGCAACGCGCCCAGCCGGTGACGTTTGCGCACTGGTGCCTGGCCTATGTTGAGATGCTGGCGCGTGATGAAAGCCGTTTGCAGGATGCGCTTAAGCGTCTGGATGTCAGCCCGTTAGGCTGTGGCGCACTGGCGGGAACGGCCTATGAAATCGACCGTGAACAGTTAGCAGGCTGGCTGGGCTTTGCCTCGGCGACCCGTAACAGTCTCGACAGCGTTTCTGACCGCGACCACGTGCTGGAACTGCTTTCTGCCGCCGCTATCGGTATGGTGCATTTGTCGCGTTTTGCCGAAGATCTGATTTTCTTTAACACCGGCGAAGCGGGTTTTGTGGAGCTTTCTGATCGTGTTACTTCCGGTTCATCATTAATGCCGCAGAAGAAAAACCCGGATGCGCTGGAGCTGATTCGGGGTAAATGCGGTCGTGTTCAGGGCGCGTTGACTGGCATGATGATGACGCTGAAAGGTTTGCCGCTGGCTTACAACAAAGATATGCAGGAAGACAAAGAAGGTCTGTTCGACGCGCTCGATACCTGGCTGGACAGCCTGCATATGGCGGCGCTGGTGCTGGACGGCATTCAGGTGAAACGTCCGCGTTGCCAGGAAGCGGCTCAGCAGGGTTACGCCAACGCCACTGAACTGGCGGATTACCTGGTGGCGAAAGGCGTACCTTTCCGCGAGGCGCATCATATTGTGGGTGAAGCGGTGGTGGAAGCCATTCGTCAGGGCAAACCGCTGGAAGAACTGCCGCTCAGTGAGTTGCAGAAATTCAGTCAGGTGATTGGCGAAGATGTCTATCCGATTCTGTCGCTGCAATCGTGCCTCGACAAGCGTGCGGCAAAAGGCGGCGTCTCACCGCAGCAGGTGGCGCAGGCGATTGCTTTTGCGCAGGCGCGGTTGGGGTAATTGGTTTATATTGCTCCCCTGAAAATGGGGAGCTTACCACGCCTATAAAGTAGCGACACTACGTAGGCGGACTGCCTCAGGCAGAAATTTGTCAGCATTCTGGTGACCTTAAATTTAACGCCCAACCAGAACTATTATTTGTCATATTCCTTTTTATTCTTGCGTCTTCTTTACCTTCACTCTCCCCATGAAAATCATATTTTCAATACATCAATCAATACATATTTTAATTAATTGAATATAATTCATTTCTATTGCTGCGCTCATTTTTAATGATTAATGGAGTTTGTTATGTGATTATTTAACGTGTTGTTTTAACGATGATGGTTAATTATTCAGGTGGTTTTTGAGGGTGTTTTTTCTCCTCGGCGGAAATTTTTATTTTTAATGTGATCACGGTTGAATAATCGCCCTTTCTCTCTTGTATGGTAGTAGGCGTAAAATTGAGTTTGAAGCGTCTATTTACAACACAGGAGATTGCAATAATGAAAATTATTGCTGCAGATGTTTTTGTTACTTGCCCAGGACGTAATTTCGTTACGCTTAAAATAACCACTGCAAGCGGACTTTGTGGATTGGGAGATGCCACATTAAATGGTCGCGAATTGTCGGTCGCTTCTTATCTGAAAGATCATCTTTGTCCACAATTAATTGGCCGCGATGCCAGCCGTATCGAAGATATCTGGCAATTCTTTTATAAAGGTGCTTACTGGCGACGTGGCCCCGTCACGATGTCGGCCATTTCTGCCATTGATATGGCGTTGTGGGATATCAAAGCCAAAGCGGCAAATATGCCATTGTATCAACTGCTTGGTGGGGCTTCTCGTGAAGGCGTGATGGTTTATTGCCACACCACCGGGCGCACGATTGATGAAGTCCTTGAAGACTATGCAAAGCACCAGCAGATGGGCTTTAAGGCGATTCGTGTGCAGTGCGGTGTACCGGGTATGCAAACCACTTATGGCCTGGCGAAGGGCAAAGGACTGGCGTATGAACCGGCAACCAAAGGCCTGTGGCCGGAAGAGCAGTTGTGGTCTTCAGAAAAGTATCTCGATTTTACACCGAAGTTATTTGAAGCGGTGCGTAATAAGTTCGGTTTTAACGAACATCTGTTGCATGACATGCACCATCGCCTGACTCCTATCGAAGCGGCGCGCTTTGGGAAGAGCATTGAGGATTACCGCCTGTTCTGGATGGAAGATCCGACGCCTGCCGAGAACCAGGAATGTTTTCGTCTGATTCGCCAGCATACTGTGACGCCGATTGCGGTCGGTGAAGTGTTTAACAGTATCTGGGACTGCAAGCAGTTAATCGAAGAGCAGCTGATTGACTATATTCGCACGACGATTACCCATGCAGGCGGCATTACCGGGATGCGACGGATTGCCGATTTTGCATCGCTTTATCAGGTACGTACCGGTTCGCATGGCCCTTCAGATTTATCGCCTGTTTGTCATGCGGCGGCGCTGCATTTTGACCTCTGGGTGCCAAACTTTGGTGTTCAGGAGTACATGGGCTATTCCGAACAAATGCTTGAAGTCTTCCCGCACAGCTGGCGCTTCGATGAAGGTTATATGCACCCAGGCGATGAACCGGGGCTGGGTATTTCTTTCGATGAGAAACTGGCGGCGAAATATCCGTATGACCCGGCGTATCTCCCCGTCGCACGACTGGAAGATGGCACATTGTGGAACTGGTAATAACGGTTCGCTTAATTATTTTCTGAATAGTCAGCAAATCGATTAATTCCGCTCAAGGAGCTAAAAATGGACGTTGATGTGTCAACCAGTGTTGCGGGTAATAAACCGCAACGGATTCGTCGTATTCAGACAGTAACGCTGGTTTTATTATTTATGGCGGGGATCGTTAATTTCCTCGACCGTTCGTCATTGAGCGTGGCAGGCGAAGCGATTCGTGGCGAGTTAGGATTATCGGCGACAGAATTTGGCGTTTTGCTTTCTGCATTTTCTCTGTCTTATGGTTTTTCACAACTCCCTTCCGGTATTTTGCTAGACCGCTTTGGCCCACGAATAGTTTTAGGCGCAGGCTTAATATTCTGGTCATTAATGCAGGCATTAACAGGAATGGTTAATTCTTTTAGCCACTTTATTTTAATGCGTATCGGTTTGGGTATTGGCGAAGCGCCATTTATGCCTGCGGGAGTAAAGTCGATCACCGACTGGTATGCGCAAAAAGAACGCGGCACGGCGCTGGGGATTTTTAACTCATCTACCGTTATCGGTCAGGCTATTGCGCCTCCTGCTCTTGTATTGATGCAGCTGGCATGGGGCTGGCGGGCAATGTTCGTCATCATCGGCGTGGCGGGGATTCTGGTTGGGATCTGTTGGTACGCGTGGTATCGCAACCGGGCGCAGTTTGTCCTGACCGACGAAGAACGGACCTATCTCTCCGCGCCGGTTAAACCGCGTCCACAATTACAATTTAGCGAGTGGCTGGCGCTGTTTAAGCATCGGACAACCTGGGGGATGATTTTAGGTTTCTCTGGCGTCAATTATACCGGTTGGCTCTACATCGCGTGGTTACCCGGTTATTTACAAGCCGAGCAAGGCTTCAGTCTGGCGAAAACCGGTTGGGTGGCGGCGATTCCTTTCCTCGCGGCGGCGGTCGGGATGTGGGTTAACGGTATTGTTGTCGATCGGCTGGCGAAAAAAGGCTACGACCTGGCGAAGACGCGTAAAACGGCTATTGTCTGCGGTTTGATGATGTCGGCATTAGGCACGTTGCTGGTCGTGCAATCCTCCTCGCCAGCCCAGGCTGTAGCGTTTATCTCAATGGCGCTGTTCTGCGTGCATTTCGCGGGAACATCTGCATGGGGACTGGTGCAGGTGATGGTGTCAGAAACAAAAGTGGCTTCCATCGCCGGGATTCAAAACTTTGGCAGTTTTGTTTTTGCTTCCTTTGCTCCGATCGTAACCGGTTGGGTAGTGGATACCACGCACTCGTTTAATCTGGCGCTGGTTATCGCGGCCTGTGTGACGTTCACCGGGGCGCTGTGTTACTTCTTTATTGTCAAAGATCGGATTGAGTAACTGTTACTATCAGGCTCTCTTGCTGTGGGCCTGTAGAATAAAAAAAAGCGGATCCTGGAGATCCGCAAAAGTTCACGTTGGCTTTAGTTATTCGAGTTGAGAAACTCTCGAAACGGGCAGTGACTTCAAGGGTTAAAGAGGTGCCGCTCCGTTTCTGTGAGCAATTATCAGTCAGAATGCTTGATAGGGATAATCGTTCATTGCTATTCTACCTATCGCCATGAACTATCGTGGCGATGGAGGATGGATAATGAATATTCGTGATCTTGAGTACCTGGTGGCATTGGCTGAACACCGTCATTTTCGGCGTGCGGCAGATTCCTGCCACGTTAGCCAGCCGACGCTTAGCGGGCAAATTCGTAAGCTGGAAGATGAGCTGGGCGTGATGTTGCTGGAGCGGACCAGCCGTAAAGTGTTATTCACCCAGGCGGGAATGCTGCTGGTGGATCAGGCGCGTACCGTGCTGCGTGAGGTGAAAGTCCTTAAAGAGATGGCAAGCCAGCAGGGTGAGACGATGTCCGGACCGCTGCATATTGGTTTGATTCCCACGGTTGGGCCTTACCTGTTACCGCATATTATCCCGATGCTGCACCAGACCTTTCCAAAGCTGGAAATGTATCTGCATGAAGCACAGACCCACCAGTTACTGGCGCAACTGGACAGCGGCAAACTCGATTGCGTGATCCTCGCGCTGGTGAAAGAGAGCGAAGCATTCATTGAAGTGCCGTTGTTTGATGAACCAATGCTGCTGGCTATCTATGAAGATCACCCGTGGGCGAACCGCGAATGCGTACCGATGGCCGATCTGGCAGGGGAAAAACTGCTGATGCTGGAAGATGGTCACTGTTTGCGCGATCAGGCAATGGGTTTCTGCTTTGAAGCCGGGGCGGATGAAGATACACACTTCCGCGCGACCAGCCTGGAAACTCTGCGCAACATGGTGGCGGCAGGTAGCGGGATCACTTTACTGCCTGCACTGGCTGTGCCGCCGGAGCGCAAACGCGATGGGGTTGTTTATTTGCCGTGTATTAAGCCGGAACCACGCCGCACTATTGGCCTGGTTTATCGTCCGGGCTCACCGCTGCGCAGCCGCTATGAGCAGCTGGCAGAGGCCATCCGCGCAAGAATGGATGGCCATTTCGATAAAGTGTTAAAACAGGCGGTTTAAACCGTTTAACGCGGCTACCCGATAGGCTTCCGCCATCGTCGGGTAGTTAAAGGTGGTGTTGACGAAGTACTCAATAGTGTTGCCGCCACCTTTCTGTTCCATAATCGCCTGACCGATATGAATAATTTCGGCAGCGCGCTCGCCAAAGCAGTGAATGCCCAGAATCTCTTTTGTTTCCCGATGGAACAAAATTTTCAGCGTGCCCACGTTCATGCCGACGATTTGTGCGCGTGCCAGATGTTTGAACTGGGCGCGGCCCACTTCATATGGCACTTTCATCGCGGTCAGCTGCTGTTCGGTTTTGCCCACAGAGCTGATTTCCGGAATGGTGTAAATACCGGTAGGGATATCTTCAATCAGATGTGCGGTGGCTTCACCTTTCACCAGCGCCTGTGCGGCAATACGCCCCTGGTCATAGGCTGCCGACGCCAGGCTCGGATAACCAATCACGTCGCCCACCGCGTAAACGTGCGGCTGCGCGGTCTGATACATGCTGTTGACCTTCAGCTGTCCGCGACTGTCAGTTTCCAGCCCAATGTTCTGTAACGCCAGCGAATCGGTATTACCGGTGCGACCGTTGGCATAGAGCAGACAGTCAGCTTTCAGTTTTTTACCCGACTTCAGATGCATGATCACACCGTCGTCACAGCCTTCGATCTTCTCGTACTCTTCGTTGTGACGAATCACTACGCCACTGTTCCAGAAGTGATAGGAGAGAGAATCTGACATCTCTTGATCGAGAAACGCCAGCAGACGATCGCGGGTGTTGATCAGATCTACTTTTACATCCATACCGCGGAAGATCGACGCATATTCACAGCCGATCACTCCAGCACCATAGATAAGTACATGGCGCGGTTCGTGGTGCATGCTAAGAATTGAGTCGCTGTCGTAAATGCGTGGATGGGTGAAATCAACATCTGTTGGATGATAAGGGCGAGAACCACAGGCAATAACAAATTTTTCAGCGGTTAGTGTTTCGACGCTGCCGTCCGGGCAATCCAGCGCCAACGTATGCTCGTCAACAAAGCGAGCGTTCCCCTGCAATATTTCACAGTGATTACGTTCGTAAAATCCCTGACGCATGCGCGTTTGTTGATTAATCACGTTATCGGCATGGTTAAGGATATCGGCAAAAGAAGAGCGGAGCAGTCGGGAATGGTCGCTGTAAAGTGGGTTTTGATTGAATTCTATAATGCGGCTGACGGCGTGACGGAGAGCTTTCGACGGGATGGTGCCCCAGTGGGTGCAACCGCCGCCAACATTTTGATAACGCTCGATAACTGCGACGCGCGCACCTTGCTTAACCAGGCCCATTGCAGCGCCTTCGCCGCCGGGGCCGGAACCTATTACTATGGCATCGTAATCGTAGGAATGTGGCATGGTAGGGCTTACCTGTTCTTATACATAAAAGCAACAGAATGGTAACATTTTATCGCGGGTAAGCCAATTGATCCCCGTCATTTATCTGGCTATATCGTGAGCGGCCTTTGCTTTGTCTGTTTCTTACTTTTGCCTTGAACGTTTTATTGGATTTTTATCGCCAGTACTCACCGTTTAAGTGGCAGGTTTCCGTTGTTCGTAAAAGAACCAGCCAAAGAATTGCAGTAAATATGTTTTATTGCGTTACGGTTCATTCACAACACTGGAGCAATCCAGTATGTTCATTCTCTGGTATAGTGCCAGCAGTACTTTTGGCAAGGATTCAGACATCGTGATGGGCGTAAGAGCGCAACAAAAAGAAAAAACCCGCCGTTCGTTGGTGGAAGCCGCATTTAGCCAATTAAGTGCTGAACGCAGCTTCGCCAGCCTGAGTTTGCGTGAAGTGGCGCGTGAAGCGGGCATTGCTCCCACCTCTTTTTACCGGCATTTTCGCGACGTAGACGAACTCGGTCTGACCATGGTTGATGAGAGCGGTTTAATGCTACGCCAACTCATGCGCCAGGCGCGTCAGCGTATCGCCAAAGGCGGGAGTGTGATCCGCACCTCGGTCTCCACATTTATGGAGTTCATCGGTAATAATCCTAACGCCTTCCGGTTATTATTGCGGGAACGCTCCGGCACCTCCGCTGCGTTTCGTGCCGCTGTTGCGCGTGAAATTCAGCACTTCATTGCGGAACTTGCGGACTATCTGGAACTCGAAAACCATATGCCGCGTGCGTTTACTGAAGCGCAAGCCGAAGCCATGGTGACGATTGTCTTCAGTGCGGGTGCCGAGGCGTTGGACGTCGGCGTCGAACAACGTCGGCAATTAGAAGAGCGACTGGTACTGCAACTGCGAATGATTTCGAAAGGGGCTTATTACTGGTATCGCCGTGAACAAGAGAAAACCGCAATTATTCCGGGAAATGTGAAGGACGAGTAATGAAACAAGCAAATCAAGATAGAGGTACGCTGCTGCTGGCGTTAGTTGCTGGCTTATCGATTAATGGTACTTTCGCAGCGCTGTTTAGCTCCATTGTGCCATTTTCTGTATTCCCGATTATTTCCCTGGTGCTGACGGTTTACTGCCTGCATCAACGTTATCTTAATCGCACTATGCCGGTAGGCTTGCCGGGTCTGGCAGCTGCCTGTTTTATTCTCGGCGTTCTGCTGTACAGCACGGTAGTTCGTGCGGAATATCCGGATATCGGCTCTAACTTCTTCCCGGCAGTACTGTCCGTCATTATGGTGTTCTGGATTGGCGCGAAGATGCGTAACCGTAAGCAGGAAGTTGCTGAGTAATCGGTATCATGCCGGATGCTGGCGCATCCGGCATAGATTTTACTTCGCGGTCAGTAGTACGCCGCACTCCATATGGTGCGTGTAGGGGAACTGATCAAACAGAGCCAGACGTTCAACCTTGTGCGTCTGGCTTAATGTTTCCAGATTCTTGCATAACGTTTCCGGATTGCAGGAGATATACAGAATACGTGGATACGCCTGCACCATTTTCTCGGTTTCACTGTCCAGACCGCTGCGCGGTGGGTCGACAAAAATGGTTTCGCACTGATAACTCTTTAAGTCGATCCCTTGCAGGCGATTAAATTCGCGCACACCATTCATCGCCTGAGTAAATTCTTCTGCCGCCATACGAATAATTTGGACGTTATCAATATGGTTAGCGGCAATGTTGTATTGCGCGGCAGCGACCGAAGGCTTGGCGATTTCGGTGGCTAATACCCGATCAAAATTGCGCGCCAGGGCTAATGAGAAGTTACCGTTGCCGCAGTACAGCTCCAGTAAATCGCCTTTTGAGCCTTTGGTGACGTCCAGCGCCCATTCCAGCATCTGAATATTCATCGCCGCGTTCGGCTGGGTAAAACTGTTTTCTACCTGACGGTAGATCATCTCTTTCCCTGCGACCGGCAGACGTTCGTCGATGTAATCTTGATCCAGCGCGATTTTGGTTTTCGTTGCCCGACCAATCAGATGCACATTTAAATTTTGTGCGCGCAACGCATCGCGCAGAGCTTCCGCCTGTTGACGCCATTCGTCATCCAGCTTTTTATGGTACAGCAGGGAAACCACCGCCTGATTACTCAGCGTAGTGAGGTAATCAATCTGGAATAGCTTGTGGCGCAGAACGGGATTATTACGCACACCCGCAATCATCGCCGTCATCAACTGGTTGATAAGTTCACTGGCGGCGGGGAAGCTATCCACGCGGATACGGCTTTTGGTTTGTTGATCGAAAATGATGTGGTACAGGTCATCGCCATCGTGCCAGATGCGGAACTCCGCACGCATCCGGTAATGACTGACCGGCGAGCGAAACACTTCCGGAACCAGGTCAGAAAACGGCGCCATCATACTTTGCAAACGTACCACTTTTTCGGCTAACTGCGCTTCATACTGTTCTGTTGGAAGGTGTTCGGGGGTCATGATGTATCCTGAAAATGAAATGTACGCGGCGATTGTAGGGATTGCTCATCAGATGTCCAGATCTTGATGTATTCCTATTTGTGAGCTACGTCTGGACAGCAACTTGTTACAACCTGTAGCATCCACTCGCCGGTCCTGTGAGTTAATAGGGAATCCAGTGCAAATCTGGAGCTGACGCGCAGCGGTAAGGAAAGGTGCGATGATTGCGTTATGCGGACACTGCCATCCGGTGGGAAGTCATCATCTCTTAGTATTTTATATACCCCTCCAAGCCCGAAGACCTGCCGGCTAACGTCGCATCTGGTTCTCATCATCGCGTAATATTGATGAAGCCTGCGGCATCCTTCTTCTATTGTGGATGCTTTACAATGATTAAAAAAGCTTCGCTGCTGACGGCGTGTTCCGTCACGGCATTTTCCGCTTGGGCACAGGATACCAGCCCGGATACTCTCGTCGTTACTGCTAACCGTTTTGAACAGCCGCGCAGCACTGTGCTTGCACCAACCACCGTTGTGACGCGTCAGGATATCGACCGCTGGCAGTCGACCTCGGTCAATGATGTGCTGCGCCGTCTTCCGGGTGTCGATATCACCCAAAACGGCGGTTCAGGTCAACTCTCTTCTATTTTTATTCGCGGTACAAATGCCAGTCATGTGTTGGTGTTAATTGATGGCGTACGCCTGAATCTGGCGGGGGTGAGTGGTTCTGCCGACCTTAGCCAGTTCCCTATTGCGCTTGTCCAGCGTGTTGAATATATCCGTGGGCCGCGCTCCGCCGTCTATGGTTCCGATGCAATAGGTGGGGTCGTGAATATCATCACGACGCGCGATCAACCCGGAACGGAAATTTCAGCAGGGTGGGGAAGCAATAACTATCAGAACTATGATGTTTCTACACAGCAACAACTGGGAGATAAGACACGGGTAACGCTGTTGGGCGATTATGCCCATACTCATGGTTATGATGTTGTTGCCTATGGTAATACCGGAACGCAAGCTCAGCCAGATAACGATGGTTTTTTAAGTAAAACGCTTTATGGCGCGCTGGAGCATAACTTTACTGATGTCTGGAGCGGTTTTGTGCGCGGCTATGGCTATGATAACCGTACCAATTATGACGCATATTATTCTCCCGGCTCACCGTTGCTCGATACCCGTAAACTCTATAGCCAAAGTTGGGACGCCGGGCTGCGCTATAACGGCGAACTGATTAAATCACAACTCATTACCAGCTATAGCCATAGCAAAGATTACAACTACGATCCCCATTATGGTCGTTATG
Organism: Escherichia sp. MOD1-EC5990; assembly: GCF_002965285.1. NCBI lineage: Bacteria > Pseudomonadati > Pseudomonadota > Gammaproteobacteria > Enterobacterales > Enterobacteriaceae > Escherichia > Escherichia sp. MOD1-EC5990. Next base: position 52,495 of record NZ_PTRV01000030.1, read on the forward strand.
ATTCGTCGGCGACGCTTGATGAGATGAAGCAATACACCGTCCAGTGGGCAAACAATGTCATCGTTGGTCACGGTAGTATTGGTGCGGGTGTCGACTGGCAGAAACAGACTACGACGCCGGGTACAGGTTATGTTGAGGATGGATATGATCAACGTAATACCGGCATCTATCTGACCGGGCTGCAACAAGTCGGCGATTTTACCTTTGAAGGCGCAGCACGCAGCGACGATAACTCACAGTTTGGTCGTCATGGAACCTGGCAAACCAGCGCTGGTTGGGAATTCATCGAAGGCTATCGCTTCATTGCTTCCTACGGGACATCTTATAAGGCACCAAATCTTGGACAACTGTATGGCTTCTACGGAAATCCAAATCTGGAACCTGAGAAAAGCAAACAGTGGGAAGGCGCGTTTGAAGGCTTAACCGCTGGGGTGAACTGGCGTATTTCCGGATATCGTAACGATGTCAGTGACTTGATCGATTACGATGATCACACCCTGAAATACTATAACGAAGGGAAAGCGCGAATTAAGGGCGTCGAGGCGACCGCCAATTTTGATACCGGACCACTGACGCATACTGTGAGTTATGATTATGTCGATGCGCGCAATGCAATTACCGACACGCCGTTGTTACGCCGTGCTAAACAGCAGGTGAAATACCAGCTCGACTGGCAGTTGTATGACTTCGACTGGGGTATTACTTATCAGTATTTAGGCACTCGCTATGATAAGGATTACTCCTCCTGGCCGTATCAAACCGTGAAAATGGGCGGTGTGAGCTTGTGGGATCTTGCGGTTGCGTATCCGGTCACCTCTCACCTGACAGTTCGTGGTAAAATAGCCAACCTGTTCGACAAAGATTATGAGACAGTCTATGGCTACCAAACTGCAGGACGGGAATACACCTTGTCTGGCAGCTACACCTTCTGAACCACGTCCCACCGTGCTGGTGTTTGACTCCGGCGTCGGTGGGTTGTCGGTCTATGACGAGATCCGGCATCTCTTACCGGATCTCCATTACATTTATGCTTTCGATAACGTCGCTTTCCCTTATGGCGAAAAAAGCGAAGAGTTTATTGTTGAGCGAGTGGTGGAAATTGTCACTGCGGTACAAGAGCGTTATCCCCTTGCGTTGGCTGTGGTCGCTTGCAACACTGCCAGTACCGTTTCACTTCCTGCCTTACGCGAAAAGTTCGACTTCCCGGTTGTTGGAGTCGTGCCGGCGATTAAACCTGCTGCACGTCTGACGGCAAATGGCATTGTCGGATTACTGGCAACCCGCGGAACAGTTAAACGTTCTTATACTCATGAGCTGATCGCGCGTTTCGCTAATGAATGCCAGATAGAAATGCTGGGCTCGGCAGAGATGGTTGAGTTGGCTGAAGCGAAGCTGCATGGCGAAGATGTTTCTCTGGATGCGCTAAAACGTATCTTGCGTCCGTGGTTAAGAATGAAAGAGCCGCCAGATACCGTTGTACTGGGGTGTACCCATTTCCCTCTACTACAAGAAGAACTGCTACAGGTGCTGCCAGAGGGAACCCGGCTGGTGGATTCTGGCGCAGCGATTGCTCGCCGAACGGCATGGTTGCTAGAGCATGAAGCCCCGGATGCAAAATCCGCCGATGTGAATATTGCCTTTTGTATGGCAATGACGCCAGAAGCTGAACAATTATTGCCCGTTTTACAGCGCTACGGCTTCGAAACGCTCGAAAAACTGGCAGTTTTAGACTGATTTGGTTGAATGTTGCGCGGTCGGAAAATTATTTTAAATTTCCTCTTGTCAGGCCGGAATAACTCCCTATAATGCGCCACCACTGACACG
>NZ_PTRV01000031.1:0-40133 GCF_002965285.1 Escherichia sp. MOD1-EC5990
GTAGCTCAGCTGGATAGAGTACTCGGCTACGAACCGAGCGGTCGGAGGTTCGAATCCTCCCGGATGCACCATATTCTCCGTAATCTTCAGCGATGATGGCATGGAAGAGGCGATGGTAATCACCGTCTGCTCCAGGGAGGATAACGTTGCGGCAGCAACGGCCCGAAGGGCGAACGCCAGTGAGTCATCCTCCCGGATGCACCATCTTCTCCAAAAAATCCCCTTCAAAAATATTTCATTTCTAAATAACTATTTTATCCATTTCCTGAATATTCTTCTCCTTCGCCATCAGCGACAAAATCAAGCAATTACGCTAAAGTAGCGTCATATTTTTCGACTTGCGAGAAGACCATGTACGAGCGTTATGCAGGTTTAATTTTTGATATGGATGGCACAATCCTGGATACGGAGCCTACGCACCGTAAAGCGTGGCGCGAAGTATTAGGGCACTACGGTCTTCAATACGATGTTCAGGCGATGATTGCGCTTAATGGCTCGCCCACGTGGCGCATTGCTCAGGCGATTATTGAGCTTAATCAGGCCGATCTCGATCCCCATGCATTAGCCCGCGAGAAAACCGATGCCGTAAGAAGCATGTTGCTCGATAGCGTCGAACCACTCCCCCTTGTTGAAGTGGTGAAAAGCTGGCACGGACGTCGACCAATGGCTGTAGGAACGGGGAGTGAAAGCGCCATCGCTGAGGCACTGCTAACGCACCTGGGATTACGCCGTTATTTTGACGCCGTCGTTGCTGCCGATCACGTCAAACATCATAAACCTGCGCCAGACACATTTTTGTTGTGCGCGCAGCGTATGGGCGTGCAACCAACGCAGTGTGTGGTCTTTGAAGATGCCGATTTCGGTATTCAGGCGGCCCGTGCTGCAGGCATGGACGCTGTGGATGTTCGCTTGCTGTGAGTGAAGCTTTATCGCTTTTCTCGTTGTTTGCCAGTAGTTTCCTCAGCGCTACACTATTACCCGGTAATTCCGAAGTCGTGCTGGTTGCAATGTTGCTTTCCGGGGTAAGTCATCCCTGGGTTTTAGTTTTAACAGCAACAATGGGTAATAGCCTTGGAGGGTTAACTAACGTTATCCTTGGGCGTTTCTTTCCATTGCGTAAAACATCGCGCTGGCAAGAGAAAGCTACTGGTTGGCTGAAACGCTATGGTGCAGTCACGCTATTATTAAGCTGGATGCCCGTGGTTGGCGATTTACTGTGTCTGTTAGCGGGATGGATGCGCATCTCCTGGGGGCCAGTAATCTTTTTTTTGTGCCTTGGTAAAGCGTTACGTTATGTTGCAGTTGCAGCAGCGACCGTTCAGGGCATGATATGGTGGCACTAATTGTAGGCCTGCACACATGGTCACCATTACAGTTATGCTAATTAAAACGATTTTGACAGGCGGGAGGTCAATTTGATCCCGGACGTATCACAGGCGCTGGCCTGGCTGGAAAAACATCCTCAGGCGTTAAAGGGGATACAGCGTGGGCTTGAGCGCGAAACTTTGCGTGTTAATGCTGATGGCACACTGGCAACAACAGGTCATCCTGAAGCATTAGGTTCCGCACTGACGCATAAATGGATTACTACCGATTTTGCGGAAGCATTGCTGGAATTCATTACACCAGTGGATGGTGATATTGAACATATGCTGACCTTTATGCGCGATCTGCATCGCTATACGGCGCGCAATATGGGCGATGAGCGGATGTGGCCGTTAAGTATGCCATGCTATATCGCAGAAGGTCAGGACATCGAACTGGCACAGTACGGCACTTCTAACACCGGACGCTTTAAAACGCTGTACCGTGAAGGGCTGAAAAATCGCTACGGCGCGCTGATGCAAACCATTTCCGGCGTGCACTACAATTTCTCTTTGCCCATGGCATTCTGGCAAGCGAAGTGCGGCGATATCTCGGGCGCTGATGCCAAAGAGAAAATTTCTGCGGGCTATTTCCGCGTTATTCGCAATTACTATCGTTTCGGTTGGGTCATTCCTTATCTGTTTGGCGCGTCTCCGGCGATTTGTTCTTCTTTCTTGCAAGGAAAACCAACGTCGCTGCCGTTTGAGAAAACTGAGTGCGGTATGTATTACCTGCCGTATGCGACCTCTCTTCGTTTGAGCGATCTTGGCTATACCAACAAATCGCAAAGCAATCTTGGTATCACCTTTAACGATCTCTACGAGTACGTAGCGGGCCTTAAACAGGCAATCAAAACGCCATCGGAAGAGTACGCAAAGATTGGTATTGAGAAAGACGGTAAGCGGTTGCAAATCAACAGCAATGTGCTGCAGATTGAAAACGAACTGTACGCGCCGATTCGTCCAAAACGCGTTACCCGCAGCGGCGAGTCGCCTTCTGATGCACTGTTACGTGGCGGCATTGAATATATTGAAGTGCGTTCGCTGGACATCAACCCGTTCTCGCCGATTGGTGTAGATGAACAACAGGTGCGATTCCTCGACCTGTTTATGGTCTGGTGTGCGCTGGCTGATGCACCGGAAATGAGCAGTAGCGAACTTGCCTGTACACGCGTTAACTGGAACCGGGTGATCCTCGAAGGTCGCAAACCGGGCCTGACGCTGGGTATCGGCTGCGAAACCGCGCAGTTCCCGTTGCCGCAGGTGGGGAAAGATTTGTTCCGCGATCTGAAACGCGTGGCGCAAACGCTGGATAGCATTAACGGCGGCGAAGCGTACCAGAAAGTGTGTGATGAACTGGTCGCCTGCTTCGATAATCCCGATCTGACTTTCTCTGCCCGTATCTTAAGGTCTATGATTGATACTGGTATTGGCGGAACAGGTAAAGCGTTTGCTGAAGCGTACCGTAATCTGCTGCGTGAAGAGCCGCTGGAAATTCTGCGTGAAGAGGATTTTGTAGCCGAGCGCGAGGCGTCTGTACGCCGTCAGCAGGAAATGGAAGCCGCTGATACCGAACCGTTTGCGGTGTGGCTGGAAAAACACGCCTGACAGAAAAGAAAAAGGCCACTCGTGAGTGGCCAAAATTTCATCTCTGAATTCAGGGATGATGATAACAAATGCGCGTCTTTCATATACTCAGACTCGCCTGGGAAGAAAGAGTTCAGAAAATTTTTAAAAAAATTACCGGAGGTGGCTAAATGCCGTTGTTAGATAGCTTCACAGTCGATCATACCCGGATGGAAGCGCCTGCAGTTCGGGTGGCGAAAACAATGAACACCCCGCATGGCGACGCAATCACCGTGTTCGATCTGCGCTTCTGCGTGCCGAACAAAGAAGTGATGCCAGAAAGAGGGATCCATACCCTGGAGCACCTGTTTGCTGGTTTTATGCGTAACCATCTGAACGGTAATGGCGTTGAGATTATCGATATCTCGCCAATGGGCTGCCGCACCGGTTTTTATATGAGTCTGATTGGTACGCCAGATGAGCAGCGTGTCGCTGATGCCTGGAAAGCGGCAATGGAGGACGTGCTGAAAGTGCAGGATCAGAATCAGATCCCGGAACTGAACGTCTACCAGTGTGGTACTTATCAGATGCATTCGTTGCAGGAAGCGCAGGATATTGCGCGTAATATCCTGGAACGTGACGTACGCATCAACAGCAACGAAGAGTTGGCGCTGCCGAAAGAAAAGTTGCAGGAATTGCACATCTAGTCAATTGAAGAGGCCGGGCAGGTGATATCACCGCCCGGTTTTTATTACCTGTCAGTCACCCGATATTCCACGCTATGTGCTTCATCAGGTTGAGGAACTTCCAGCCTTGAGGCCATCCGCATCACGACCGCTTCAGGAACGGCATACTCGCGCCTGGCATTTTGCTGCTTCCATTGCGCCCATGGCACTTCCAGATAAACGATTTTTACTCGTGCGCCGTAAGCCGTAAACAGACTGATGAGCTGGCTACGCAGTTGGCGGGTAATGTTCGTTGCATTCCAGATGAACGGCTTTTTCTGGCGTAAAAAAACGCGCGCCTCTTCTTTTGCCTGTTGCACAATACGCCCGGTCGCGGTTTTGTCGTCCGGGCTGGCATTGATTCGCCGCCGCATATCATCAAGGCTGATAACGTCCATTCCCTGGCACTGTTCACTGATATAGCGATCTTTGCCCATACCCGGTAAGCCACACAGCAAAATGACCTCAAAAGGTTCAGCCTCCCAGGGAACAAAATCAGGAGAACTTTGTTCATGGGTCAGATAATGCCAGCGTGCGGAATCAGACACGAACGAGCGCACTTTTCCCCAACACTGTTGCTCCTGGCAAAATAGCTCGAACAGATCGATGCGTTCCAGCATTGATTGCTGATCATGACAATGGCGACCAAGCAGATCGGCACGAGCAAGCAAAGCGAGCAGACGCGTGTCGATACGCATTGCAGCCGTGAGCAGCAAACGCTCCGGTTCCGGACGTTCTAGTAACCATAGCGGTAACCCATGCAGACGCACCAGTGCAACAATTTGCTCGCGTAGCACAAACGGCGTCGGGATATCGCGCCATAAAATTTGTCGGGCCGTCAATTCACCCCGACGAGCATGACCAGGAGACTGAATACGTCCGTTTTCCTGCACGGTAGTACTGCGCTTTTCAACGTCATGCAATAACGCCGCCGCCCATAAAATTTCCTGCTGCTGAGCGGGGAGTTGCTGGAACTCTGGCAGAGCCACGAGTGCATTCAGCACCATTTCAGTATGCACACCAACGTCGCCTTCACCATGATGCTCCGGGTCTTGCGGCGTATTATGCATATCCTCAACCCAGCTAAAACGCTGGCGTAGCGTCGACCAGCGTTTGTCGTCGGTAAGTTGCCAAATCATGACTGTTCTCCATAAGCGAACTCATGGGCCATCCGCGCCCGTCGCCAGTGGCGTTTCCAGTGCTCGGTGGTTTTGACATGATTTTTGCGTACATACTTGAAGACGTTATGCGAAAAGTCAGCGACGGAAAACGCATCACTATTCCGGCTGACAATGCCTTCCAGCGTACAGGGTTGTCCGGTTTGCGTATCCCAGGGATCGAACGCACCGCGCGCATTGGTCAGCGCCAGAAAATCACGTTGCCAGCTTTTTTCATCATTCCCCGGCTGCGGGCCGGAGATTTCGGGAACGCAGGGGAAATCAAACAGAGCGGCGTAAAACTGCACCTCTTCCCAGCTCAGCCACATATCCTGGCAGCGAACGGCAAACAGATAAAAATCCTGCTCCAGGGCGCGATATTCAATCGAATGAACGGCATAAAGATTTTCACCAAACAACTCCAGATCGCCGAGATCGTTTTTCAGCAGTTGCCAGCGTTGGCGAATTTTATAGGTCCATGCCGATTGTGTAGGCGCGGCATGGGAACGGGCAAACACGCCGTAGCGGTTAAGGCAGTTATTTTCACCGTCGAGTTTTTCAGTATGTACCAACTGCGAAATTGCCTGCATATCTTGCCAGTAACTGGCGTTAATGCGGTCATCGCTGGTGGTGCCAGGGGAGAAGGGGTAATGCCAGGTTCTCCCGTATTTACGTTGGGTATTCATAATAATCCATTATTTTTTGTGTAATAAACGTACGCCCGCGAGGGTGCGAGTTATGGGGTTAAAAAAAATGTGAGTATCACCCGCGAAAGCGAGGGCGAAGAAAAAAGAGAATTAACAACCTGAGCGAATGCTCAGAACCGGTTAATGGTGAATGGAAGAGTTTGGAGCGGCGAAAAGATACACCGTTTGAGATGATAAAACAACCGTTTACAGAATGAGCAAATAAAAAGGGAGCCGCAGCTCCCTTTAACAACCTTAGTGCGCACCGCCTCCGCCGCCACCTGCGCCAAATGGCGGTTTAGCAAACCACACCAGCCCCAGCAGGACGAGGAATATCCCGGCTGACATCCAGAAGATCTCATTGGCGGAAATAATCAGCCCCTGATTAGTGATCTGCTGGGCAATCCAGCCTGATGCCTGTTGTTGCGTCATCCCCAGCCCTTCCAGTTGGCTGTACATCGCCTGAGCGTTCGGGTTAAACGGGTTTACCGACTCGGTTAACTGTGCGTGGTGCATCGACTCGCGGTTAGTCCACATGGTGGTGGTGATGGATGTGCCGATAGACCCCGCCAGCGTTCGCGTAAAGTTAGAGAGGCTCGATGCCGCCGCCAGTCGCTCCGGTGGCAAACCAGACAGCGTAATGGTGGTCAGCGGCATAAAGAAGCAGGCCACCGCGAAGCCCTGGATAAACTGCGGCCAGGCCGACGCGCCAAAATCCATCCCCGGTTCAAAGGTATAAGCACGCCAGTAGAAGCAGACGGCATACATGATAAAGCTGAAGGTTACCAGTCGCCGCATATCCAGTTTATGCGCGAAGCGGCCGATAATCGGCGACAGGATCACCGGAATAATCCCTACCGGCGCAGAGGCAAGCCCCGCCCAGGTTGCTGTATAGCCGTAGACTTCTTGCAATAACTGCGGCAGCAGAACAATCGCGCCGAAGTAGAGCATATACGCGAGGCTGATACACAAGCAGCCGATGGTGAAGTTGCGCGATTTAAACAACGACAGATCCACTATCGGATTATCGTCGGTCAGCTCCCAGACAATCAGGAAGCAGATAGCCACCACCGCCACCACGGTGAGGATGATTATTTCCTGCGATGAGAACCAGTCCAGCTCTTTACCGCGGTCGAGCATAATCTGCAGGCTGCCGATACCAATCACCAGCAGTGCCAGCCCCACGGCATCAATCCGCCGCCGTTCGGTGCGGGTTTCGCGTCCGCGCAGGGTTTGCAGTGTCATCAACACCACCGCCACGCCAATCGGCACGTTGATGAAGAATATCCAGCCCCAGTGGTAATTATCGCTGATATAACCGCCGAGGATCGGGCCGCAAATTGGCGCGACAATCACCGTCATCGACCACAACGCCAGCGCGATCGAGCGTTTTGCTGGCGGGTAGTTATTCAGCAATAGACTTTGCGAAAGCGGGATCAACGGCCCGGCGACAATTCCCTGAATCACGCGGAAGAAGATCAGCATATTCAGGCTGCTGGAGACACCACACGCCCACGACGCAATAGCAAAGGCGATGGTCGACCAGAGGAACAGCTTCACTTCCCCAACGCGCTTTGCCAGCCAGCCGGTAAGCGGGATCGAGATGGCATTCGCCACCCCGAAAGAAGTGATTACCCACGTTCCCTGGCTGAGCGATGAGCCCAGATTCCCGGCGATAGTGGGGATCGCCACGTTAGCAATGGTGGAGTCCAGCACCTGCATGAATGTCGCCAGTGACAGCGCAATCGTCATAATGACCAGTTGCGCGCCTTCCAGCGGTTTTTGCTGTTGCATCACACGCACCTCTGGATTAGCCAGCGTTAGCTTTTACGATATCGTCGATCAGTTTATTGACAGGTGCCAGGCTGATTTCACGCGCGGTGCTTACCGCGACCGGTGTGGAACGTACTTTATTTGCCAGTACCTGACCGTCACGGTTAGTGGTATTGACGCTCACCAGCGTGGATAAACCGATACGCAGCGGGTATTGCTCCAGCTGTTTCTGGTCCAGTTCAATACGAACAGGCAGACGCTGAACGACTTTGATCCAGTTACCGGTGGCGTTTTGCGCCGGAAGCAGCGAGAACGCGCTACCTGTGCCCATATCCAGACCAACCACTTTACCGGTGTATTTCACATCATCGCCGTAAATATCGGTGGTGATGGTGACCGGCTGACCGATGCGCATATTGGCAATCTGCGTTTCTTTAAAGTTGGCATCCACCCACATATTGGTGGCTGGAACGACCGCCATCAGCGGCGTCGTTGGGCTAATTTGCGCGCCAGGCTGTACTGCGCGGCGGGAGACATAACCGGTCATCGGACTGACAATACGGGTACGCTCCAGCGCCAGCCAGGCGTTACGTACTTCGGTGGCAGCCTGTTGCACGGCAGGCTGATCTTCCAGTTTAGTCCCCAGAATCATCGCCTGATTGGCATTGTATTGTTGAATGGCGACATCCAGTTGCGCCTGGGCACTGGTCACCGCGTCGCGGGCGTGTTGCAGCTCTTCGCGACCAATCAGGTTGGCATTGCCCAGCGGCACACGGCGGTTGTAGTCGCTTTGTGCTTTCGCGAGGGCGATTTTCTGCACCTCAATATTCGCCTGCAACTGTTTGCTGTTAATCATCAGCTGGTGGGTTTGGCGCACGCTGGAAGCCAGTGCCGTTTTGGCTTTTTCAAACGCCTGGCGAGCATCTGTCGGGTCGAGAGTGACCAGCACATCGCCTTCTTTTACAAAATCGGTGTTATCGGCCCAGACTTTCGTCACGCTGCCAGACACCTGAGACATAATTTGAATCTGATTCCCTGCCACATATGCGTCATCGGTTTCTTCGAAATGACGCAGTACCAAAAACCAATAAATCCCTATCGCTACGGCAATAATTATAAAGAGCAAGGTGAGAAGGAGGAGCAGACGCTTACGTTTGCCGCTCTTCTTTACCGGTTGCTGCGGGGTTTGAGTCTCCGCATTTGCGCTCATATTGTTCTCCACGATCTTCTTAACTCATCGGCTGAGCCGACCTGCTTGCCAAAAAGGCCAGCATGTTGCGATGCTGGCCAGTCATTTTTTCTTTTATAAATCTGGATTTTTGAGCGAGATGACGCGTTAGCTCATCGCTTCGAGAACCACACCGTCTTGTTCCATCTGGTCGAGACGGGAGAGCAATTTGCGGGTGATTTGCTCGAGCTGATCTTTTTCTGTTGTGCTGAGCGCGGACCAGAGTTGATGCAGGCAGTTATGCTGCGGTGGTAAAACCTCGCGCAAAAACTCGTGACCTTTTTCCGTTAATTGCAGATGCAGGCAGCGGCGATCGTTATCGCTTTCACGACGTTCGATCCAACCGCGTTTTTCCAGTTCATCGGCAATACGCGTCGCGTTGGTACGGGATGATCCAAGAGCACAACTCAATTCAGAAGGCTGAATACTGTGGTTTTCCTGAGACTCCAGCGTAATCAACGCCATAAACAACGTCTCGTTAATCCCCTGAGCCTTCAGCATTTTATTGCGGTTCTCCAGCAGCTTGCTTTGCATGTGCATGCAAAGACGAGTCAGAAGGATCTCCTGATAAGGAAAATCTTCGTGGCGGCTGGCGCGAAATTTTAGCATTTGTTCAATGGGCGTAAACGAACTATCCATTTGGGTATGACCTCATTAATTTCAGCCGATATAGTAACGACAGTGACAAATAAAGTAAATGTATTGTTTTAGAAAAATGATTCTTGTGGGTTATATAATCGCCATCACTTTCCAGGCGAGCCCATAGGCCAGCGCACTAAGCAGTGTTGGGATGATAATGCTGCGTGTTTTATAGAAACTGGCACCCAGTACCGCGAAGCCGACCAGAGTGGGCACGAAACGGCGTGTATCGTGCATCACTTCTGGTGCGGTAGAGACAACCAGCAGAGCGCATATCGAGGCGATGCCAATGGTGTCGAGCAAAATACCTACCGCGCCACGTTTGGTTGGGCGGGCATTACCCACACGCAGGCGCAGCGGCAAATAGCGGAAGCAATAATTCGCCGCGCCAACCAGTAACCCAAGCAGCAGAACCTCATAGCTCATCGGGCGCTCCTTGCCAGAATGCCTGGATTAACGCAGTGAGGCAGCCACAGACAATGCCTGCCAGAATGGCGACGGGAATAGAAAATAGCGTTACGCCTGCAAGGGCACCAACTAACGCTGCGGTAACGCAAAGAGATTGTTTGCGCTGGAAAGAGGCGAGCAGGAAACTCATAAAGAGTGCCGGAAGCATAAAACCTAATGCTGCTTCAACGGCGGGATATCCTTGCAGCAAGCCGCTGCCGGAGAATGCCCCTATTACCGTACCAAATACCCACGATGACCATGAACTGAAGGCAATGCCGATCATCCAGTTCTCGCTCCAGCGGCGATTATTGCGTACCAGTTTTGCGGTTGCGGCGGCAAAAACCTCATCCGTCAGGCCAAACGCCCACAGGGCAGTTTTCGATTTTTGCAGACGCTGAATAATACGGCTACGCAGTGACGGGCCATACAAAACATGGCGAACATCCATTGCCATGACGGTCAGTGCAGCAACCCACAAACTACTCCCGGCTGCCAGCATCGCGGTAATGACGAACTGGCTCGCGCCTGCATAAATGATGCAGGAGAAAAAAACGCTTTCGAGAGGAGAGAATCCCAGACGGGTCGCATTCAGACCAAACGCAAAGGCCACCGGAATATAACTAATAACAATCGGTAAACTGTCTTTGCATCCTTCCATGAAGGTCGCCGAACCAGGAGCAGGCTGTGGAGTAGGGCTTTCCATAGAGTGTACGCTTAACGATTGTTAATATTATAAATAGACTGAATGAATATCTTAACCTTATCAGACTGATGGGCTTCTTAACACCCTTATAAGTGTAAAGCCACGAAAACGGTTGCTGATTGCTTAAATTGCGGCTTCCTGACGATGAAAACCTCGCCACCAGACCAGTAAGTTAACCAGGGCAATCGTCGCGCCAGCCAGACAAACGCCAGCCCAACCGCCATGTTGCCAGGCTGAGGCTGAAATTAGCGAACCGGCGGCACCGCCAATGAAGTAGCTGGTCATGTAACCTGCGGTCAGGCGATTACGCGCATCAGGGTGTATTCGATAAATTACCGTCTGGTTAGTGATATGCACGCCCTGCACGGTGAGATCCAGCACCAGGATGCCGATAATCAAGGCCAGTACGGAAGTGTGTCCAAACCAGATAGCCAGCCATGAAAGTAACAGCCGCAGCAGGCCGAAAGTTGTGGTGAGGTGTGATTTGCCCTTATCGGCAAAACCGCCCGCCGGACGAGCGCCCAACGCTCCGGCAGCTCCCGCGAGTCCAAACAGACCAATTACGCCATCGCTGTAATTAAAAGGCGGAGCGGCGAGCAAAAAGGCCATTGAGGTCCAGAGAATGCTGAAGTTGGCAAAGGTCAGGCAGCCCAGCAACGCGCGGGTGCGCAGAATTTTATCGCTGATAAACATGCTGAAAACGGAACCAAGCAACTGTGGGTAGTTGAGGTGGGTTTCTGATTTCATTTGTGGCAGACCACGCCATAATGCCAGCGCCATCAGTGCCATTAACACCGAGGCAACCCAAAAGACGGTGCGCCAGCCGCCGAGGTTTGCCAGCAACCCGGCAACGGTTCGTGCCAGCAAGATCCCCAACAGCAGCCCGCTCATAATGGTGCCGACCACTTTGCCGCGTTTGTCCGGTGAAGCCAGCGTCGCTGCCAGCGGAACCAGAATTTGTGCCACGACCGAGAATAAACCGGTTAATGCCGTACCGAGGATCATCATCGCCAGCGACTGACTGCTGGCGGTAATCAACATACCGCCCGCTGCCAGTAAGGTCATCGAGACAATCAGGCGGCGGCGTTCAAACATATCACCGAGGGGAACAAGAAACAGCAGACCTGCGGCATAGCCCAACTGCGCGGCGGTAACAATAAAGCCCGCCGAACTGGCGGAAAGGGAAAAGTTACGCGCGATGGTGTCGAGTAATGGCTGGGCGTAATAGTTACTGGCTACCGCCAGACCGGTGGCGATAGACATCAGCACGATCAGTGCCGGGCTAAGCTCATGATTAGGTTTAGTCATTATTTTTGTTCATCAGGTGATGATTAAGCTGGAAATCAATAATAGCGGATGTTGATGAATATGGGATGAAAGATAGATTGTTGAAATGTGCGGTGTGGTTTGCAGGCATGATAAGACGCGGCCGCGTCGCATCAGGCATTGTGTACAGAGCGGCGGATGAGGCAAAAGCGCCTTATCCGCCCGAATAAAAATTACTTCTGCGCTGCCAGCGCCTCATTCACCCAGCCATCGAACTGCTGCTGGTGGGCTTTGATCCAGCCATCAACGTGGCCCTGGATATCGCCTTCTGAGGCTTTGCCGTCATGCATGATGGCGTTCTGGGCGTTAATGTCTGCCACCGGCAACTGCATAATGGCAAATAGTTTGGCTGCCGCCGGGTTTTTCTCGGCCCAGGCTTTGTTGGCAACGATATGCATGGTGCTGACCGGGAAGCCATAATTCGCACCATTCGGCAGTTTAGTGTCGGCGTTTTTATCGCCCGGCAGTGCGGAGAACGGCACCTGCAACCAGACGACATCTTTGCCCGGCTTCAGTTCGTTACTCACCCAGTACGGCGTCCAGGTGTAGTAAAACACCGGCTTACCCTCTTTGTAACGACTGATGGTGTCAGCCATCATCGCTGCGTAGTTCCCCTGATTATGCGTCACGGTATTGGTCAGTTCATACGCTGCAAGCTGGTGGTTGATCGCACCTTCGCAGCCCCAGCCTGGGTTACAGCCAGTCAAATCTGCTTTACCGTCGCCGTTGGTATCGAACAGTTTGGCGATCTTCGGATCTTTCAGTTGCGCGATGTTGGTGATTTTGTACTGGTCGGCGGTTTTCTTATCGATCAGGTAACCCTGTGCCGCGCCGTTAACGAATACCCCTTCACGATAAAATTTCTTATCGCCACCGGCAGCTTCGTACATGTTGTCATGCAGCGGCGTCCAGTTCACGGCGGTGAAGGTTGCATCGCCGGAAGCAAGTGAGGTGTAGCCAACGTTGTAATCCACTTCGCTGGGTTTATTGACGGTATAACCTAATTTCTCCAGCGCGCGGCTGACCAGCAGCGTCTGGAAAGTTTCTTCGGTGATGGTGCTCTGAACCGGATTAACAGTAATGCCTTTGCCCGGCAGGTCGGCAGCAAAAGTTTGTGTAGAGATAAGCGTGGCAAACGCTGTCGCAAAAAGTACGCTATGTCGCATTGTTATTCCTTTTTTTGGCAGGGTGATAATGCCCGGCGTCACCGGGCAAGTGCAGAGTTACTTAATGAATGGGCGGGTCAGCAGACCGACAGGGCCAGTGGTGTACCAGCGACGGTTGCCGCGACTGCGTGAGTCGCGCCCAACGGCCTGCGTCAGGCGGTCGAGGATAATGGCGAGGATCACAATCCCGACGCCGCCAACGGTGGCAAGGCCCATATCCAGACGACCGATACCGCGTAGTACCATCTGACCCAGCCCGCCGACGGCAATCATCGAGGCGATGACCACCATAGAAAGGGCCAGCATCAGCGTCTGGTTAACGCCCGCCATTATGGTCGGCATCGCCAGCGGTAACTGAACTTTGAACAGCATTTGACGCGGGCTGGCACCGAATGAGCGCGAGGCTTCAATTAAATCCGCCGGAACCTGATTAATACCAAGAATCGTCAGACGGATAATCGGCGGCAGAGCAAAGATTATAGTCACCACTACGCCCGGCACGTTGCCGATACCAAACAGCATGACGATTGGCACCAGATAAACAAACGCTGGCGTGGTCTGCATGGCATCAAGCAGTGGACGAATAATTTTCGCCGCTCGCGGACTTCTCGCGAGCCAGATCCCCAACGGCAAACCTATGACGATACAGAACAGCAGGGCGGTTAACACCAGCGCCAGGGTAACCATGGCCTGCGACCAGGCACCGATTGCGCCGATGGCAATCAGCGAAACCAGCGTCGCCACGCCCATTCCGACCCCGGAAATCTGCCAGGCGATGAGAGCGAAAACGATAATCGCCACCGGCGCGGGCATACCCAGCAGCAATTGCTGGAAACCGTTGAGGATGTAATCGACCGGAACGCGCACGCCCTGAAAGACGGGACGAAAATGGGTAACGACCCAGTCGATCCCTTCAGTGACCCAACTGTCGAGCGGGATCAGCGTTTTATGGAACGGATCGAGAATATTAAAATGTTCGACATTTGGCGCAGGCGTACTGGTCAGCCAGTCAGCGCCACCGCCGTCAGTCGGTGCAGTCGCCGGTGTACCCCAGGCGTCTGCGGATTGTGCAGCACTGTCCGCCGCTGGCGTGGTATCCCACGGATTATTTTGATCAGCCATTATTTACCCCCTCACGATCTAAAGCGCGCAGCAGCATTCCTTTCGAAATGATGCCGACATACTGTTGGTCCTCGTCGACCACGGGCACCGCACAGGGCGCTTGTCCGACATGAGAGAGCAACTCGCTAAGAGGCGTTTGCGCATCGACTGCTAATGGTGCATCAATCAGCGCCGCATCAAGACCTTGCTGCTGCGTTAACGCGGTTTTAAGCGAATCGATAGACACAGCGCCGACAAACTTATTACCGCGTTCGATAACGTAGCCATATTCGCGGTCTTCATCCTGCAATAATTTCAATGCCGAACGTGGGCCGAAGCCAGGGGTTTTACGAATTAAGCCATTCGGTGTCCGACGGGCAATATCTTTCGCACTGAATACCTGACTAATATCAACGCCACGGAAGAAGGTACGGACATAATCATTCGCCGGATTATTGAGAATTTCATCCGGTGTGCCAACCTGCACCACTTCACCATTTTGCATAATGGCAATTCGGTCGCCAATACGCATAGCTTCGTCGAGATCGTGAGAAATAAAGACAATGGTACGTTGATGTTTCGCCTGTAATTTTACCAGCTCATCCTGCATCTCAGTGCGAATTAATGGATCAAGCGCCGAGAAGGCTTCGTCCATTAATAATATATCCGGATTAATTGCTAATGCGCGTGCTAATCCGACGCGTTGACGCATCCCACCAGAGAGCTCGTCCGGGTAGCTATGGGCATAATTTTCCAGCCCGACCTGACGCAGTGCATCAAGGGCTTTTTCCCGACGTTCTTCGGCATTAATTCCGGCCAATTCCATACCGAATGCAGTATTGTCCAGCACGGTCATATGCGGCATTAAGGCAAAGGACTGGAAGACCATCGCAATCTTTTTTCTGCGCACCTCACGGAGTTCGGCGTCGGATATTTTGGCAATATCCACACCATCAATCAGCACTTGCCCGCGGGTGGGTTCAATCAGGCGATTGAGAAGGCGTACCATTGTGGATTTACCCGAACCGGATAATCCCATGATGACAAATATCTCGCCTTCTTCAATGGCCAGACTGGCGTCTTTTACGCCAAGCGATAGCCCGGTTTTTTCCAGAATTTGTTCTTTTGAAAGTCCTTGTTCGATATATTTGAACGCTCGCTGAGGATGCTCGCCAAATATTTTATAGAGATTTTTAATTTCTAATTTAATTGCCATGCAATAGAAAGATTCCTGTTATTTGTTTATGTCGATACATTACCCAATGGAAATAGTCACTTTTTTCTACCCTAACATACTGAGAATCTGAGGCAACCCCTGATGGCAAATGTGGCATGAATATTGATGCGAGCAAATCGCCGGAATTTCCCATGATATAAGGGCTGAGAGCGAATCGAGAAAAGTTGATATTTTTTGTCATAGATAGCGAAAAAACGCCTGAATATTGTAGTTTCAGGCGAATAATGCAACAGAGTATCAGTGTAGATCACCACAAAATATTTGCGTGATAAAAAGCTATTTGGCAGGAATTATTTCCCTACTGTGGTTGGTGATATTTTTGAAAATAACACACTCAGAAATTCCAGTCTTCATCTTCTGTTTCGACCGCTTTTCCCATCACATATGAAGAGCCTGAACCGGAAAAGAAATCGTGATTTTCATCGGCATTCGGCGAAAGCGCGGCGAGGATTGCCGGATTTACTTCCGCCATTTCTGCGGGAAATAGCGGTTCGTAGCCCAGATTCATCAAAGCCTTATTGGCGTTGTAACAGAGAAACGCTTTCACATCGTCAGCCCACGGGGTTTCGGCATAGAGCTCATCGGTGTATTGCAACTCGTTGTCGTAAAGTTCCAGTAGCAAATCGAAGGCGAAACTCTTCAACTCTTCACGTTGGGCCATGGAGATCTTTTCAAGGTTTTTCTGATATTTATAGCCGATGTAATAACCGTGCACTGCTTCATCGCGGATAATCAGACGGATCAGGTCTGCGGTATTAGTTAGCTTTCCGCGACTGGAAAAATACATCGGTAGCCAGAAACCGGAATAGAACAAAAAAGATTCAAGAAACACACTGGCGATTTTCTTTTTCAGCGGATTATCACCGCGATAATGTTGCTGAATAATCTGTGCTTTTCGCTGCAACGGCGCGTTTTCTTCACTCCAGGCGTAGGCGGCATCGACATCTTTGGTCTGGCACAGCGTCGAGAAAATCGAACTGTAAGAGCGGGCATGAACCGCTTCCATAAAGCTGATATTCGATAATACCGCCTCTTCATGGGGCGTGAGTGCATCGGGCATCAGCGAAGGCGCGCCGATAACATTTTGCAGCGTGTCGAGCAGCGTCAGGCCAGTAAAAACGCGCATCGTCAGTTGTTGTTCTACGACACTTAATGTCTGCCATGCAGGAATATCGTTCGACAGCGGCACCTTTTCTGGTAGCCAGAAATTGCTGGTCAGGCGGTTCCACACCTCCAGATCTTTATCGTCAGATATCTTATTCCAGTTGATGGCGCTGATACGTGAGAGTTTCATAGATATTCCTTAAAGCGCGCAGGAGACGCAGCCTTCAATTTCAGTACCTTCCAGCGCCATCTGACGCAGGCGGATGTAGTAGAGCGTTTTGATACCTTTGCGCCAGGCGTAAATCTGCGCTTTGTTGATATCGCGAGTGGTGGCGGTATCGGGGAAAAACAGTGTCAGCGACAGCCCCTGATCGACATGGCGAGTCGCTTCGGCGTAGGTGTCGATGATCTTTGCTGCGCCGATTTCGTAAGCGTCCTGATACAGCGCCAGATTCTCGTTAGTCATAAACGGGGCAGGGTAGTAAACGCGTCCTGTTTTGCCCTCTTTGCGTATCTCTACTTTCGCCACAATCGGATGAATACTCGACGTGGCATGGTTGATATAAGAGATGGAACCGGTTGGCGGCACCGCCTGGAGATTTTGGTTGTATATGCCATAGCGCATCACGTCGTCGCGCAGCTGCGCCCACATCTCACGGGTAGGTAACGTAATACCGCTGCGGGCAAACAGTTCGCCAACTTTCGCCGTTTTCGGCTGCCAGTTCCCTTGCAGATATTGGCTGAAATATTCACCATTGGCATAGCGTGACTGTTTGAACCCGGCGAAGGTTTCACTGCGTTCGCGCGCCAGCAACATCGAGGTACGCAGTGCGTGCCAGGTGATGGTATAGAAATAGAGATTGGTGAAATCCAGTGCTTCCGGCGAACCATAGGCGATGCCTTCTCGCGCCAGATAACCGTGTAAATTCATCTGCCCCAGACCGATAGCGTGTGAGGCGGCATTTCCGGCTTCGATGGACGGCACGCTGCGAATATGACTCATATCTGACACCGCAGTTAAACCGCGCACGGCAGTCTCTACCGTGCGGGCAAAGTCGGGGGAATCCATGGTGTGGGCAATATTCAACGAACCTAAATTGCAGGAAATATCATGGCCTGTGCGGGCATAGTCGAGATTCTCGTCATACTCTGAGGCGCTGTTAACCTGCAAAATTTCTGAGCAGAGATTGCTCATATTTATGCGCCCGGCGATAGGGTTAGCACGGTTAACCGTGTCTTCATACATGATGTAGGGATAGCCGGACTCAAACTGGATTTCTGCCAGTCGCTGGAAGAAATCACGGGCGTTGATGTATTTTTTGCGGATTCGCTCATCGGCAACCAGTTCGTCATAGTGTTCACTGATGGCGATATCGGCAAACGGCTTGCCATAAACACGCTCAACGTCATAGGGCGAAAACAGTGCCATCTGCGCATTCTCTTTTGCCAGATGGAAGGTGATATCCGGGATAACCACGCCCAGCGACATTGTTTTAATGCGGATTTTCTCGTCGGCATTTTCCCGCTTTGTATCGAGAAAACGCAGAATATCGGGATGATGGGCATGTAAATAGACTGCGCCAGCACCCTGACGCGCGCCGAGCTGGTTGGCATAGGAAAATGCGTCTTCCAGCATTTTCATCACCGGAATCACGCCAGAAGATTGATTTTCAATACGTTTAATTGGCGCGCCCGCTTCCCGCAGATTCGACAGCAAAAATGCCACGCCGCCGCCGCGTTTCGACAGTTGTAGTGCGGAATTTACCGCCCGGCCAATCGACTCCATATTGTCTTCAATACGCAGCAAAAAACAGGAAACCAGTTCGCCGCGCTGCTGCTTACCACAGTTGAGGAATGTCGGTGTTGCAGGCTGAAAGCGTCCTGACAGCATCTCATCGGTCAGTTGCGTCGCCAGTGTTTCATCGCCTTGTGCCAGCGTCAGCGCCACCATCGTGACTCGATCGGCAAAATCTTCCAGATAACGCTTACCGTCGAATGTCTTCAACGTATAGCTGGTGTAAAACTTCCATGCTCCGAGGAATGTCTGAAAACGAAAACCGCAGGCGTGTGCGTGGGCAAACAGTGTAATGACAAAATCGCGAGAGTAGCGATTAAGGACGCTTTCATCATAGTAACCTTCGTTGACCAGCCAGTTCAGGCGCTGCTGCTGGCTACTGAAGGTCACACTGTTAGGACGCACATGCGTCGCCATAAAGGCGTCAACGGCCTGGCGATCTTTATCGAACTGAATGCGACCTGCGCTATCGTAAAGGTTAAGCATCGCATTCAGGGCGTGGTAATCCATTGTTTCCTGCGTCAGGCGTTCTGCGGTTGTCGTTGCCAAAATTCGGTTACTCCTTTACGAACGTTTTCGATATCGCTTTGCGTACCCATGAGTTCAAAGCGGTACAGCCACGGCACGCCGCATTTCCGGGCTATCACATCTCCGGCACGGCCATACGCCTCACCAAAGTTGCGATTACCCGAAGCAATAACGCCGCGAAGCAACGCCCGGTTGTGCGCGTCGTTTAAAAAGCGAATTACCTGTCGTGGCACCGCGCCAGCTGTACCGCCGCCGCCGTAAGAGGGCACGATCAGGATGTAAGGCTCGTCTACCTGAATCCGTTCCCGCTCATTGAGCGGGATGCGCACCGCGGGCAGCCCTAAACGTTCGATAAAACGCTGCGTATTTTCGGAGCTGCTGGAAAAGTAGACGAGCTGGCTCATGCACTGGCCGCGTGTGGCGCTGAATGCAGACGATTGATCATGTCCGGGCGGAAACCAGACCAGCTAAGATCGCCTGCAATCACTACCGGCAACTGACGAAAGCCCTGAGCACGTAACGCTTCCGCCGCTTCAGGAACGCGATCGACATTAATCATTTCAAAATCAAAGCCCCGGTTTTCCATCGCCCGTTTGGTGGCGTGGCACTGAACGCAATCGTTACGAGTGTAAATAGTAATGCGCATGATTCGTATTTCCGTTTAAAATGAAGATACGGCGCGATGATACGCGTCGGGTTGTCTCTCTGTTGATACAGAGATACTAGATGTAGTTGAAAAAAGATTCAACCATACAAGATATGGGAATTTTAGATTGATTACACCACCGATGAATGGCTCAACGGGGTAGGGGATTTTGTGTTTTTTTGCCGGGCGATTGCCCGGCATCAGGAAGTTACATCCGCATGGAAACGGCCAGGCGGTTAAAGCAATTCATCAGCCCGATGGCAAATGTTAAGTCGCTGATTTCTGCTGCGCTGAAATGCTCAAGCAAAGGCTGATAAACGTCGTCTTCCGCATGGGTTCGGGCAATATCGGTCACCGATTCCGCCCATGCCAGCGCCGCCCGCTCGCGATCGTCAAAATGATGGCTTACGCGCCAGCCTGCCAGGGCATCCAGCTTATGCTGCGGCACACCGGATTTGCGTAATGCTTTGCTGTGCATCTCCAGACAAAATGCGCAACCATTGATTTGCGAGACGCGCAAATAAACTAACTCCATCAGCGTAGTTTCCAGCGTGCTATTTTCCAGCGCCGTTTTGGCCTGCACCAGCGCGTTATATACCGTTGGGCTAAGTTCGTAGTAAGGCTGACGTAATGTAGTCATACAGTTTCTCCTCTTATTAACGCCCGCAATGTAGCACTATAATGGACTGCTAAAGAGAGCCATAAATTACCTAAAAAAGCAGACCATATGCCGCGCTATCAGGATATCGCCCGTCAGTTAAAAACGGCTATTGAGCAAGGGGAACTGAAACCCGGCGCAAGGCTACCTTCAAGTCGTACCTGGTCGCAGGAACTGGGGGTGTCTCGATCCACTGTCGAAAATGCCTATGCTGAGCTGGTGGCGCAAGGATGGCTGATCAGGCGGGGACAGGCTGGCACATTTGTCAGTGAGCAGATATATCCGCAACAATCTACTGTACAAGTTGTGGCTTTTGCCGGTGAAAGTCAGCAACCGTTGCCATTTCAAATGGGATTACCCGCACTCGATCTCTTTCCGCGAGAGCTGTGGGCGCGGGTGATGGGGCGTCGCCTTCGTACCCAGACGCGCTTTGATTTGGCGTTAGGCGATGTCTGCGGTGAGGCGGCGTTGCGTGAGGCAATAGTTGATTACTTACGCGTTTCACGTGGGATTGATTGTCAGCCAGAGCAGGTCTTTATCACTCACGGTTATGCGGCCTCAATGGCTTTAATTCTGCACGCGCTGGCGAAACCGGGAAACGGGATGTGGATGGAAGATCCCGGCTTTCCACTGATTCGCCCGATTGTCACTCGCCACGGTGTGGAAATTTTGCCTGTGCCGGTTGATGACAACGGACTGGATATCACAAACGGAATACAAAATTATCCTGATGCGTGTTTTGCCCTGATAACACCAGCACACCAAAGCCCGCTGGGTGTGGCGCTCTCTTTAGCGCGCAGGCATCAGATACTGGAATGGGCAGAGCGTAGTCAGGCATGGATTATTGAAGATGATTATGACAGTGAGTTTCGCTATCACGGTAAGCCGTTACCGGCGTTAAAAAGTCTCGATGCACCGCAGCGGGTAATTTATGCCGGAACATTCAGCAAAGCACTATTTCCTGCATTGCGCTGTGCGTGGCTGGTGGTGCCGGTGAAGCAAATTGCACAATTCCGCCACCAGGCGTCACTGGCTCCATGTGCGGTACCTGTTCTATGGCAGAACACACTGGCAGACTTTCTTCGCGAGGGGCATTTCTGGCGGCATCTGAAGAAAATGCGTCAGCATTATGCTCAACGTCGGCAATGGATTGAGCAAGCGTTGACGCAGCAGGGATTTCAGGTTGTGCCGCAGAAAGGTGGTATCCAGATGGTTATCAGAATGATGGGCGATGATATTGCCCATGCGCGTAAAGCCAATGCTGCAGGCCTTGCGGTGCAGGCACTTAGCGACTGGCGTATCCGCTCAAGTGGGGAAGGTGGATTACTTCTCTCTTTTACCAATATCGTTAACGAAGGTATGGCGCGACAGGTAGCACAACAATTACGTAAAGCCTTAAGCTAAAAAACCCCGAAATCAGGTTCCGGGGTCAAAGATGCGTATTTATTATCATTGTTGCACTACGATTTGCGCATGCTTAACAGTGCGCCGATAAAAATACCAACCGCAGCTGCTGTACCCACGCTACACCAGGGTCTTTCACGAACAAAAGAATCCGCGCAGCCAACGGCATCGCGCGCGGCTTGTTGGACGCGAGTACGACCATGCATTCGCGCTCGGGTTTCTTTCAGTAGAGCCTGCGCTTTACTACGAGCGGCTTCGGCTTCCCCTTTGGCGTCGCTGCCCCAGGACTTCAATACAGATTCGAGACTGTCAGCTAATTGATTGACATCATTCTGGATATCCTGCACGCCATCATCAACGTCGTTGCGGTTCGGTCGGTTAAACATATGATCCCCCATTAGAATTCGATGTAATTTTCAGTGTAGACCATAATTTTCTTAACTGAGGTTCATCGCGGCTTTATGGACTTTTCTGAAAGCGTTGTGAATGCGCAATCAGGTAAGGTAGGACCGCAGTTGATAATAACGAGGATCAAATATGTATTTACGACCAGACGAGGTGGCGCGCGTACTTGAAAAAGTCGGTTTTACTGTCGATGTGGTAACTCAGAAAGCGTATGGTTACCGCCGTGGGGAAAATTATGTCTATGTTAATCGCGAAGCACGCATGGGACGTACCGCTCTGGTAATTCATCCAACATTAAAAGAACGCAGTTCAACACTGGCTGAACCCGCTTCCGATATTAAAACGTGCGACCATTACCAGCAATTTCCGCTCTATTTAGCGGGTGAACGTCATGAGCATTACGGAATCCCACATGGCTTTAGTTCGCGTGTTGCGCTTGAACGTTATTTGAATGGTTTATTTGGCGAAGCCAGTTAAAGACGCGACTGGCGATGCCAGTCGCGAAAAGAAGGGTCAGGCTTTTACCTGCTGGTAACGGCTGACTTTAAACAGTCGGCGGCAATAATCGAGGAAGTAGCCATAAACCGCCCCCATCAACATCGAAACAACGATGTTTGAACTGACCGCCGCCATAATCTGATGCCAGTCTGCGCCCACCACTAACAAGATCGCCACATACACCGGTGACTGGAACGTCACATACGCCAGGATATCCGCCAGATTTTTTACCCAGCCCGACGGACTAACTTTGCGTGCCGCGCGCATAAACAGATCGCGGTACATACCGTATGGCCATGCAATTAAGATGTTCACCGGAATCGCTACCAATCTGGAATAAATAGACTGTTCGAAGCTCATTCCGGAGAGGAAAACTTCAATACACATGTTCACGACAGAACAGTAAACAACCATCGCGAACGTATCTGCAACTGCATGACGCAAGCGTGACTGCGGTGAGAACATGCTAATGCTCCTTAATAAAAGCGTAATGGGACGTTAATAGAGATGAAAGCAGTGGATCTCATTGCCATCTGCATTTTCGCATAGCGTATATCGCTGGCTATGACTAATCAATTAGTGAAAAATTTTTATTTAATCTGTTTTTGTAGATAAAATATTCCGTAGCGGCGCGTTTTTTGTACATTGTGGATTTTTACATGCTGATATGATTTATTTTTAATTAAATCAATTAGATATGCACGTATCTTTATTTTCACTAATGAAAGTTTGGGGGTGAGGTAACGCTATAAGCGTAGAGAGTTCGGTGTATGCAGTGACTGGGTCATTTTCAGCATTTTTTATGCCAGACAATGTACATTAACAGCAGAAAGCACCAGTGAGTGATGTTTATTTTTATTCGTATATATTGCATTTTTATTCGATTTGGTTTTATCAGGCTTGCGGAATTAGCGAGCAGAGAGCGCCGCTCTGTTCACCAATAACCGAAATTACTCATCAAATTGGCTAATATATAATCTTGAAATTATTCTGAGAGTTTCAGAAAATAACAGCTGAAATAATCTCGTGCAGGACTGTAAATAGATTAAATTTTGTGGAAATATAATAAGTGATCGCTTACACTACGCGACGAAATACTTTATGTTTTGGCGTTAAAAGGTTTCCTTTATTATGTCCGTAATGTTACAAAGTCTAAATAACATTCGCACTCTCCGTGCGATGGCTCGCGAATTCTCCATTGACGTTCTTGAAGAAATGCTCGAAAAATTCAGGGTTGTCACTAAAGAAAGACGTGAAGAAGAAGAACAGCAGCAGCGTGAACTGGCAGAGCGCCAGGAAAAAATTAGTACCTGGCTGGAGCTGATGAAAGCTGACGGAATTAACCCGGAAGAGTTATTGGGTAATAGCTCTGCTGCTGCACCACGCGCTGGTAAAAAACGCCAGCCGCGTCCGGCAAAATATAAATTCACCGATGTTAACGGTGAAACTAAAACCTGGACCGGTCAGGGCCGTACACCGAAGCCAATCGCTCAGGCGCTGGCAGAAGGTAAATCTCTCGACGATTTCCTGATCTAATTACTGAGGCCGGATGTCGCTGCTATGGCGCGTCCGGCGTCGCTTCTCAAGCTTGTTGGTTCCACGGCATCTTATCTAACAACCTTGCCATCCCACAAAAACCGCTAATTCCTGCAAACAGTAACCCGGCACCAACAAAGCCACTTAATAAGAAGAAACCACTATTTACGGTATAACCCAGTACAACGCCGATTAATATTAAACCACCCGCGGCGATCTGCACCTGGCGCATTAACGGCAAGGGTTGAGACTTATTTACCGCAACTGGCAATCCTGCTTTTTTCCAGCCATCAATCCCATCTTCGAGTAAAAAGATTTCTGCGGGTGCGGCAATCGCTGCTAATTTATCGGCGTTATTACTGGTGCGTTTACCTGCCTGGCAGTGGAAGATAATTTGCTCACGACGTAATTTAGCCGGAAGACCTGACTGTTCGAGCACAGATAATGGAGCCAAATCTGCTTCAGGAATATGTTCACGAAGATATTCATCAGCATCACGAATATCGATTAACTTTGCGCCGCGTGCGATTAATTCTTGTGCATCATGCGGCGAAATGGTTGTCAAAGCCATAGTGACTCCTTACGGACAATAGACATTTTTCAGGGTGGCGATAATGGCATTTACCGCCTCATTTTTAATGGAATATAGAATGCGTTGGGCATCCCGTTGGCTGTCGATAAGCCCTTCGTCCCGCATACGAGCGAGATGCTGTGATGTTGCAGAGGCACTTAGTCCGGTAATGCGCGTCAGCTCTCCCGCACTGGTACCGGGGGAACCGCTAAGCATGCACAGAATCAGCAACCGTTTAGGGTGGCTCATTGCTTTCAATAAGGCCGCTGCATGTTCGGCACTGGCCTGTAATTGCGCGAGTTCAGTCATAGTTATTTAAGTGTTTTCTAAATTAAGTAAACTCTAAACTAAAAATACAACATATGCCAGCATCAGCCGCGTAAATGAGAGTAAAAGCGTAAGCTGAAACTGGCAGGCTCCGCTAAAATTACTACGCTTAAGAGATAAAATCTCTTTTTAAACAATGAGTAATTTTCTTATAGGGAGTACATATGGGTTTCTGGAGAATCGTCATCACCATCATTCTGCCGCCGCTCGGCGTGCTGCTCGGTAAAGGGTTCGGTTGGGCGTTCATTATTAATATTCTGCTGACACTGCTTGGGTATATCCCCGGTTTGATTCACGCGTTCTGGGTGCAAACCCGCGATTAAACCTGTCCTCACCCCCGCGGCGTTAACGCGCCGCGTTCCTCTGCTACACTTTCTGAGTGTTTCCGTTAACGAATGAGGTAGCTATGGGTCTGTTCAATTTTGTGAAAGATGCCGGAGAAAAACTCTGGGACGCGGTTACAGGTCAGCACGATAAAGACGATCAGGCGAAGAAGGTGCAGGAGCATTTGAACAAAACCGGTATACCTGATGCCGATAAAGTGAATATTCAAATTGCCGACGGCAAAGCGACGGTCACTGGTGACGGCTTAAGTCAGGAGGCGAAGGAGAAAATCCTTGTTGCGGTGGGGAATATTTCCGGTATTGCCAGTGTCGATGATCAGGTGAAAACGGCGACACCAGCCACTGCCAGCCAGTTTTATACCGTTAAGTCTGGCGACACTCTGAGTGCCATTTCCAAACAGGTCTACGGTAATGCCAATCTGTACAATAAAATCTTCGAAGCGAATAAACCGATGCTAAAAAGCCCGGATAAAATTTACCCGGGGCAAGTGTTGCGTATTCCTGAAGAGTAGTTAATTGCCAGCCATTGCCTGCTGGATAATGGGAATTGGCGTCAGTAAATGCTGGCGCATTAACTCACTGGCGCGCGCGGTATCTCGCGCCAGTACCGCCGCAGTCAGGGTCTGGTGCTGATCGCGTTTATCCTCCAGCATTTCCACCGAAAGCACTGTTCGCCGCAGCCAGATAAATCGATAGCGCGCCGCCAGATCAAACAACCGTTCACGCATTTGCAGCAAATAGTGAGAACCACAGCCCGCCACAATTGCCGTATGAAACGCCTGATGACGCAGATCCCACTCATCAAGCATTTTCTCACTGGCGTCACAGGCCTCCAGCTTACTCAGCAGATGCGCTTTTGCGAGAACGTCTGCCTCCCATTCATCGCCACCGCGGGCAATCGCCAGACTGACCAGCATCGCTTCCATATTGGCGCGGGCGTCGAAAATATCGAGCAGCTCCTGCTCTGACATAGACGCCACCCGATACCCTTTTTGATTCACCACCGTGACCAGTCGTTCTGCTACCAGTTGCGAAAGCGCTTCCCGCAACGGCCCAACGCCAAGTGCATAACGCGATGTCAGCAAACTCATCCGTAATTTTTCATCCGGTTGAAAATTACCGCGAATAATATCGTTCTTCAGCCAGCGATAGCCATCCAGAGACGTAATGGTCATGGTGTGACTCCTGATCATTATTAGCGCGTATTATGAACGGGTGTTTTTTGCCACAATACCAGTTTTTTCCAGCGCGCCATAATCGGCACGGTACAGATTATCCCTATCGCTAATAAACCGGTGGAGATCACTTCTAACTGTTGCGCCGGGCGGAATAGCATCACTACCAACACAAAGGTAATAAAGCCGATTACCAGCCAGGTGAGCCACGGATAAAGCCACATCCGCAGGCGAATTTCGCTTCCTTCTGCTCGCAGAATTTTGCGCATCCGCAATTGTGAAACGGCGATGACTAAATAAACCAGCAGGGCGATAGCGCCGGAGCTGTCGATCAGAAATTTAAACACTTTCGCAGGCGCGTAATAGTTAACCACCACCGTTAAAAATGCCGCGCCGGTGGAGAGTAATACCGCCACATACGGGGTTTTACTGCGGTTGATTTTACCCATTACCGCGGGAGCATCACCGCGACGGCTTAAGGAGTAGAGCATTCTGGAAGCGGTATACAGCGCCGAGTTCAGGCAACTGGTTACGGAAAGTAATATCACGCAGTCCATGATTAATTTCGCATGGGGAATATTGAGCAATTCCAGAACCGAGCGATAAGATCCAACGGCTTTCAGCCCCGGCATATTCCACGGTATTAATGCCACGACGACAAAAATAGAGCACAAATAGAAGATAGAAATACGCCAGATAACCGAGTTGGTGGCGCGGACAATATGTTTTTCCGGCGTGTCGGATTCCGCGGCGGCAATGGTGACAATTTCTGCGCCCATAAACGAGAACATGGTGATCAACATCGCGCTTAATACCGCACCGAAGCCATTGGGCATAAAGCCGCCGCTATCCCACAATCTTGAGATCCCGCTCACTTCGGCATAAGGGTAAAAACCGCTAATTGCGACTGCACCAAGGAAAATAAAAGCCAGGATAGCGATGACTTTGCACAGCGCCAGCCAGAACTCAAATTCGCCGTAGTTTTTAACGCTTAATAAATTACTGCCAGTTAAGGCGAGGGTAATGACGAGTGAAAATAACCAGATGGGAATGCCTGGAACCCACGAGTGCAGGATCATGGCGGCGATGTTGGCTTCCAGCGGGATAACCAGTACCCAAAACCACCAGTACAGCCAGCCGATGGTATAACCCGCCCAACGACCAATAGCTTTATCGGCATAGGTGGAAAACGAACCCGTGTCGGGCGTGGCAACCGCCATTTCCGCCAGCATTCGCATAATCATAACCACCAGTAATCCGGCGAACAGATAGGCCAGTAATACCGCCGGGCCCGCTTCGGCGATGGCGACGCTGGAACCGACAAACAGACTTGCGCCGATAACACCGGCAATAGACAACATGGTGACGTGGCGTGACTTCAGCCCGCCGCCTAACTCATGTGGTTGCGATGATTGCCCCATCCTGAATCCTCTCGAAAGTGTGACACTTGGGAGAGCGGCCCGACATTTCCCGCGTCGGGTCACGCGTTTAATTGTTATTGGTTCTTTTTGCCGGAGAGCGGCTCCGCCTTATCCGGCCGACATAGATTTATTCCTGTTCACGTACAGATTGTTGGATGCGGCGTAAACACCTTATCCGACCTGGATTCTCGTAGGCCGGACAAGACGCGAAGCGTCGCCTCCGGCATGGGTGCGGTGCTACTGTTTCGCCTCAGCAAAACACTGGCTGATGATCTCCAGACCCTGACGGATCTGAGCATCTTCAATAGTGAGCGGTACAAGGATGCGCAGCACGTTGTAATACGGGCCGCAGGAGAGAAGAATCAGGCCTTTATCGCGGGCGCGAGCCACGATCTCGGCGGTGAGTTTGGCGTCCGGTTTACTGTGATCGCCACCTTCAAACAGCTCTATAGCGATCATCGCCCCCAGCCCGCGAACGTCGCCGATCTCGGTGTGTTTTTCGGCGATCGCCAGCAATCCGTCTTTCAGCTTTTGCCCCAGATCGTTGGCTTTTTGCAGCAGATTTTCCTGCTCGAATACCTTTAACACTTCCAGCGCTGCCACGCAGGCAATCGGGTTACCCGCATAGGTGCCGCCAAGGCCGCCCGGTGCGACAGCGTCCATCACTTCGGCGCGCCCGGTGACGCCCGCCAGCGGGAAGCCGCCTGCGATCGATTTCGCAAAGGTGGTGAGATCCGGCGCCACGCCCATCTGTTCCATCGCAAACAGTGTGCCGGTACGCCCCGCGCCGCTTTGCACTTCATCGGCAATCAACATGATCCCGTGCTCGTCACACAGCGCGCGTAAACGCTGCATAAATGCAGGTGTCGCGGCGTAGAAACCGCCTTCGCCCTGAACCGGCTCAATCACGATGGCGGCGATATCTTCCGGCGCCGCGTCATTTTTAAAAATTCGGTGAATACTTGCGATAGCGTCATCTTCACTGATCCCGTGGAGCGGGCAAGGATAAAGCGCGCGATAAACATGGCCCGGCATCAGGCCCATCCCAGCAGAGTACGGATTCACCTTGCCAGTCAGCGCCAGCGTATAGTGCGTGCGCCCGTGATACGCGCCGCTAAAGGCGATGGTGCCGCTACGTTTGGTGGCGGCGCGGGCGATTTTCACCGCGTTTTCCACCGCTTCGGAACCAGTCGTCACCAGCAGCGTTTTTTTGGCGAAATCGCCCGGCACCTTCTGATTCATAATCTCGCACAGCTCCAGATACGGCTCGTAAGCCAACACCTGGAAGCAGGTGTGCGACAGTTTTTTCAGCTGCGCTTCCACCGCCGCAACCACTTTCGGATGCAGGTGCCCGGTATTGAGCACCGCAATCCCGCCCGCGAAATCAAGATACTCACGGCCTTCAACGTCCCACACCCGGCAGTTTTCTGCGCGATCAGCGAAAATCGGGTGAATTTGCCCAACGCCACGGGGAATCGCCTGACTGCGGCGTTGCATTAACTCTTTATTGCTGCTCATTCGCGTTCTCCAGTTAAAGACCGATGCACATGTATTTGATTTCTAAATAATCTTCGATGCCATACTTCGAACCTTCACGACCCAGCCCCGAGGCTTTTATGCCGCCGAACGGGGCCACTTCATTGGAAATAATGCCGGTATTGATACCGACGATGCCGTATTCCAGCGCCTCGCCCACGCGGAAGACGCGGCTTAAATCACGGGCGTAAAAATAGGCGGCAAGGCCAAACTCGGTGTCATTGGCCTGCGCAATCACATCGGCTTCATCTTTAAAACGGAATAGCGGGGCGAGGGGGCCGAACGTCTCTTCTTTCGACACTTTGGCGTTGACCGGAACATCCACCAGAATGGTCGGCTGGAAGAAGTTGCCGCCGCGTTCATGTGCTTTGCCTCCGCAAACCACGCGCGCGCCTTTCTCCAGCGCATCGGCGATATGCTCTTCCACTTTTGCTACCGCTTTTTCATCAATCAGCGGCCCAATGGTGACGCCTTTTTCCAGTCCGTCACCGATGTGCAGTTTGCTCACAGCCTGCTGCAATTTTTCGGCAAAGCGGTCATACACGCCGTCCTGCACATACAGGCGGTTGGCGCAGACGCAGGTTTGCCCGGCGTTACGGAATTTCGAGGCCAGCGCGCCTTCCACGGCTTTATCGAGATCGGCATCGTCAAAGACAATAAACGGTGCGTTGCCGCCCAGCTCCAGCGACACTTTTTTGATGTCTTTCGCGCACTGTTCCATTAACTGACGGCCAATTTCGGTCGAGCCGGTAAACGACAGCTTGCGCACCAGCGGGTTGCTGGTCAGTTCGTTACCGACCGCGCCCGCCGAACCGGTGACCACGTTAAATACGCCAGCCGGGATGCCCGCGCGAATCGCCAGCTCTGCCAGCGCCAGCGCAGAGAACGGCGTCTGACTGGCGGGCTTCAGCACCATCGTGCAGCCTGCCGCCAACGCCGGACCGGCTTTACGGGTAATCATCGCCGCCGGGAAGTTCCACGGCGTGATAGCGGCGGTAACGCCAATCGGCTGCTTGATAACAATCAGGCGTTTATCGGCCTGATGACCGGGAATGGTGTCGCCATAAATACGCTTGCCTTCTTCGGCAAACCACTCAATAAAGGAGGTGGCGTAGCTGATTTCGCCTTTCGCTTCAGCCAGCGGTTTACCCTGTTCGAGGGTCATCAGGCGCGCTAAATCGTCCTGATGTTCCATCATCAAATTGAACCAGTTACGCAGAATGTTGGCGCGTTCTTTGGCGGTAAGGGCACGCCAGGCGGGCAGGGCGCGGTTGGCGGCGTCGATAGCGGCGCGGGTTTCATCTGCGCCCATTTTGGGTACGCTACCCAGCTTGTCGCCGTTTGCCGGATTAGTGACCTCGATGACTTCGCCATTGTTGGCGTCCAGCCACTCCCCGTTAATTAACGCCTGCTGGCGGAATAAGTTACTGTCGTTCAGTTTCATCGCTACATCCTGTTTTCAAAGGTTATTGATTAAAGGCGGCGTGTAAGGCATCCACACTACGTGCCGCTCGCAGCGTGCGTCCGGGGTTACTCTGGCTTGCCAACAGCGTTTGTACCTTGCTGACAATATGCGCACCAATAGGAATTGCTGATGTCGCTGCCGGGGAGGGCGCATTGCAGGTGTGGAGCGTGCGCGGGGTGGTGACAAACAGAAAATCGTCAATCAGCTTGCCGTCCGGCGATACTGCCTGCGCCCGCACACCGGCGGGCCAGGGCTGGAGATCGCTTAACGAAAGCCCGGGACAATACTTTTGCACCAGCCGCAGATAGCCGCTTTTGCACAGCGAGTTTTTCATCTCGCCCAGTCCTGAGCGTAGATGGTTTTGCAGCACCCGGCGAATCCCCGACGAGCCCAAAATCTCCAGCGTGTCGCTAAATGAGAAGTCGCGCTTGCGATAGCCTTCGCGTTTGAACGCCAGCACCGCGTTTGGCCCGACGGTCACGCTGCCGTCGATCATGCGGGTGAGATGCACGCCCAAAAACGGCATTGCCGGGTCGGGGATGGGGTAAATCAGGTGGTTAACAATCTGGTTATGCGCCGGGGCAAGGCGGAAATATTCGCCACGGAACGGGCAGATGATAAAGCCCGGTTCGAGTCCGAGCATTTTCACCAGCCGGTCAGCCATCAGCCCGGAACAGCTAATCAGCGTCGATGCTTCATATTCACCGCCCTGACGGGTCCGTATCACCACGCCGTTTTTATGCTCACTGAGAGCGCTGACTTCGGCGTTATAAATAATCTCACCGCCTTTGGCCTGGAAGATTTTTGCCATTGCCGCTGTCACTTCGCGGTAGCTGACAATACCGCTGGACGGCACAAAAATGCCGCCCAGTCCGGTGATATTCGGTTCGCGCTCGCGTAGCTCCTCGGCGTTTAACCACTCGCGCTCAATACCGTTCGCCGCTGTGCGTTCCCATAACGCCCGCATCCGCTCCATTTCGAGATCGGACGTGGCGACCAGCATCTTGCCGCAGTTGTCGTAGCGAATGCCGTTTTGATCGCAAAAGGCTTTGGTGGCGCGGTTTCCCGCCAGGCAAAACTGCGCCTTCAGGCTGCCGGGCGTGTAATAGACCCCGGCATGGATCACGCCGCTGTTGTGGCCCGTCTGGTGACAGGCCGGGCCGGACTCTTTTTCCAGCAACGCAATGCGGGCGTCCGGATAGACATCAATCAGTTGCATGGCGGTCGACATGCCAATGATGCCGCCGCCAATAATCACAAAATCATACATCCGCTCAATTCCTTTGCGCTTACTGATGCGTCTGGTAGTGGTGAGTGGCGTAAGCGAAATAGCCGCGCTGGCGCATCAGTTCACGACGCAGATCCGGATGTGCGGTAAAGCGGTCGCGACCGTGCAGCCAGAACAGATTGTTAATCAACAGGAATTTGCCAACGGGAACGGGCACAGAAAGTATGCCTTTGCTGGTTTCAATGGCGTCCGAAAGCTCGCTCAACCACACGCCTTCTTCGAAGTCTTTCGGCTGGACGAACTGGTCGATATAGCGCATCACCGGGCGGCCCTGCTGGTCGACGTCGAACACCGGATGGAAAACATCTTTGCTGACGTTTTTACTCGGCGGCGCAGCAAAGCGCATCGGACGGCGCGCCAGCGGATGGCGGAAATAGTGCTCCAGATGTTCCCAGTCATCGAGATGCAGCAGCAGCGAGTTACCCCCCTGCATGTTTTGCTCGTCGATTTTCATCATCAGCACGTAATCAGTGATCTCTTCGACGTAGGTGCCGTCGTTGTGCAACTCCATTACGCGATGCGGCTGACGCAGATAGCTGTCTGAGTTATCGACATTTTTCACCACAAAACGCGCGTAATACTGACCGCTCATGGCGTCGAAATTTGAGCGGCCAATCAGATGCGCCACCGCCGTTGCCAGCTTTACCATCTCATCTGCCTGCGCGACATCATCGACACCTACCGCATTAATTAACAGCGCACCTTCAGCACGGTTTAGCAGCGTCTTCAACAGCAACGGTTGCAGCTGATTCGCACACAAATCATCAAGAATTTTGCCTACCCGAAAACGCAGAAACGATTTGTACTCCAGCGCCTGCACGGGCCATTCGGCAACCTGCTCGAGAAACTGTTTGGTCGTCTGTTCGGTGAAGGTGAGTTCCAGCAGACGCGGGGATTGCGCCGACGGGATGAGAGTGAATCCGCTATAGTCCTGGCCTGAATCGACAGCGTTATTTTGTACGGCGGTCAGTGCATTCATCAGAAGCGATCCTCTTATGAGATGTAGGGTGACATGGCGATGCTCATTTCGTAGCCATAATCTAAAAATATCTACATTTCTGAAAAATGCGCACAAAAGCGACATATTGTTTTCTTATTGTGATCAAAAGCAACAAATTAGTAACATTTAATGTAGGGTATTAAGGCAAAGTGAGACAGGAAATGAATAACTAAAGCAACAGGTTAGGGAGAGCTACCATCAGAGAACAGATTATCTGGTCGATAAAAAACAGTAAATGGCTTCACTGCAAAATGACCGTTAGTAAACTAAACATATCATCTGCCCCGTTTTAGCGGGGCAGATATAACATTAAATTACAAATAGAAATAGTTCGGCGGTTCTCCTGTTTTCCCTAAAAGAAGAGCGCTGCGCCCAGGAATATTGATATTTAGAGCTCCGCCTCTAAGCGTAAATACTTTACCTGGGGGAATACTTTTGCGTGTATTATTATTATTAATGGTAACGCTATTACTCCCCATGTTTTTATATATTCCTGGTTGCAATTTGTTAGGCCAGGTACCTTCAACTTCTTCGTTTCCTTTATTTATTATAACTAGTCCATCATGAGGAGAGTGATTAATGTTCACAGAATCCCCACGACTAAAGGCCAGAACATTTTTAGTTGCAAATACACCCTCAAATGCGCTCCATATTCCTTCTTTATCTATATATAATGCGTGGAATTCATTGTAGAGCTGCTGATAGGTAGAGCAACCTTTATTAAGCCACGCCTCACCGCCGACACGAGTGGACCCATCATCATTTTTAATCTCAGTCGTTGATTTTAATACCTGACCATCCCAGTAAACTAAAGGCCTGCTGAACGGGAGAGCGGCCATATATGCCATTGCTAATTGTTCATCTTGCTGATGGTTAAATAAAAAGTCATTGAAAAGATTACCATTGTTAGGGAAATCGTGGTTGATGTTAATCAATATCCGTCTTTCTGATGGGATGCTTGAGATTGCGGAACCCGGTTTTGATGCAAGGGTTTGGAGATCTCCACCGAATGAAAAGGCTTTTATCGTCTTCATGAGCAATGAAAAATCAATGGCGCTTAAATCATCTCTTTCATAAAGCAGCGATGACATTTGTTGTTCATCTAACGGACAAGTTACCAGGTATTCCATGTAATTCATAACAGCTTTTTTTTGATATTTTGGATTAAATAAATTTGTATTGTGCAACCGCTCATTATAATTTTTAAGCGGTGGGGTTATCGACCTCTCTATTTGTTCATGTTTTGAGTGTTTTGCTGCATCATAACGTAAACCTCGTACGCCATATTTTCGCATTTCACGAACGTATTGATTTTGCAACATAATAACCTGGTCACTTTTGGGTGTTGTTTTAGGCATTCCATTTAAACGCTTTTCTTTTAATGCATGGAGGTTTTCCCATTCATCCTTAGAAATATTATCTTTACTTGCTTCGAAGTCTTTTGCAGTGAGATGTATATCTTCTGGATGGATTTGGTCACGTTCTTTTGTTACTGGATCTATAATAAAGGGAATCAAGACCTGACCTTGCCAATAGCCAGGGATACCACTTTCTATATCTTTACTAATCTTCGCTCGTATATCGGCAGAGGGATAATCCAGATCATTTTTACCACTTCCTCCGATCCCCATAAAGTTAAATGTATAATCAGGAATGATATCGATGCCAAATTTTTTGGCATCTTTAACCAATGCGATAAAATCCTGCAAATCTCCCATTGGATTATGGATGGTACAAAGATCTTCGGGTTGATAAGCGTGATACCAGTAACCTTTTTCTTCTTCAGGTGTTTCTGGTCCGTCGGCGCGGAAAGTTGTTACGGGAGGGATTTGTATATAACCATAATGGCAACGTGCAAACTCGGCCATATTTTTCCTGATTTGCTGGTAGGTGGCATTAAAAGCATGAAGAATCGCCTCGCCAGGTTTTTTGGGTGTGATGATTTCACATTGTGATTTCTGATCAGCAGTAAGAGATTTACGCTCAAGTGTTTGCCGTAGATGTTCTGGATTGATTAATATTTTAAATGTTTCTTGCTGGCCGGAAGGTGACGTTACGTTAATATTATATACATCAGCTGCCAGTTCATAGTCAGGAATGTTAATAGCATATGCAACATACTTATCTTTTGGAGACGGTTTGTCAGATATAATGTGAGTGAAATGTTCAGCTGGACCATACTGATGAACACCGCTGTTATCACCTCTTTCAATCATTGTATCTCGTTGATAAACCCATGTTTTTCCTTCTCCTATCCTGTCTGGCGCTGTAATGCTACGCTGTGCTGCTTTATTCAACTCTCGGTAAGTTGTATCTGGAAAAAGGGAAATTTTATAATCGTTTTTTAACAGATCATTAATGACTTTTTCTGCGTGAAAAGTTGATATAATTTCTCTGTCTTTTAAATCCTGAGGATAAACTCCACAAGAATTAATAATATTTGTTATACAGTTTAGATATTCTAATGTATTTAATTTGGAATTTAGAACCCCGTCAGTAATGTTCCATGATAACAATGTGGGGTTGTCGATAGGTAAATTTCTTGGTCCTGGTTTTATAGAAAACATAATAAAGTTCCTCTAATGGTAGAGTAATATGGTGTATACGGAAACATAAAAATGTTTAATTGTTGTGAAAGTAATTGCAAACAGATGTCCTACTTTTATCCAATATTTATATGGAAAAGGATAATGCTTAAATCTGTTTTTTTTAATTATCGATGTGGTCTGGAGAGGCAACTGTCAAAAATCGCTCATACGAAACTAATGATTAGCAGAATAAGATCTATGAAAGAATATATTGCTATATGAAGTTTATTTTTATGGGGTGAAAAGTAACAGATATCATAATGATGCGAAAACTCTTCAGTTAATGTAATAAACTTATATTATTAGATACAAAATCATTACAAAGTATCATTGAATCGATGATAACTATAGATTGTGCTAATTATTAACATTTGCTTGTTGACTGCGAGTATCGACTTTGCGAATGGAGGTGGTGTCGGGTTTTATGTCGCAGGTATTGACGACCCAGGATGGATGAGAACGCATAAAAAATCTGTTATTTACATCATAAGATCATCATGTTTATTGCGTGATTTATAAGTATTGTTATTGCATACTCAAGGCCCTTTAGCTCAGTGGTTAGAGCAGACGACTCATAATCGCCTGGTCGCTGGTTCAAGTCCAGCAAGGGCCACCAAATCATTATTCACGTATCAGGAAGAGTTAAGGTTACAAGGGGGACTCGATGGCGGTCAATATTTCACGACTAACGCCATTTTAAAGAAGCAATGCGGTAGGTGGTTTCGAATGAGGGCTGGTGTTTTGGTACGTGGCACGCCACTGCAATGTATTTATCCATCAGTACTCATTCAAAAGTACCTGGAAAAAATGCCCGCTATGCCAAGCGGGCAAATTGCTTACATGTGGAATTAAGTAATTAACGATAAAGCCAGAGTATTATCATTTATCATGCATCTTCATTTAATCAGGTTAATTACTCAAATCACTGAACTATTCTCTGTTCGCTCACTGATGATAAGTGAAGTGTCACAACCACGATTTGTATGTGGACCAATGCCGTAGAGTAAGGATGAAATGTCTCTGCCACGCCTTAAACATCTACTACTGACTAGAACCGCCGTCGAATGCAGAAGAGTCTTGTGAGCGTTACAGGAGTCTGGCTTTGGTCATTAATCAACGCTATTTAGATATAAATTTCTAACACTCAAAAAACGATTCTCACGAATAAATTATAACGGGTGGTTTTTATCATACAGTGAAATAACCTTTTGCTTATTAAATTTAACATTCTTGTGCTAAATTAATTAAAAGTACCATGTATAGCATATGAAGCTGTTAATGCCAGCAATTGTCTCAAATGAGCGATTTTTTATAGTGACAAACAATAATAACATTAAAAATAGCCATGTAGACATTAACTGAGGAATAGACAATGTTAGTTAGTAAAAGCAACGAAATTAACACTAGCACATTTATAAATAGTGGAAATTGTAATGAAAGAAAATCTTCTAAATCCATGGAGTTACTAGCTTATAGTATTATAAAATTAATTT
Organism: Escherichia sp. MOD1-EC5990; assembly: GCF_002965285.1. Classification (NCBI taxonomy): domain Bacteria; kingdom Pseudomonadati; phylum Pseudomonadota; class Gammaproteobacteria; order Enterobacterales; family Enterobacteriaceae; genus Escherichia; species Escherichia sp. MOD1-EC5990. The sequence goes on from NZ_PTRV01000031.1 coordinate 36,904, forward strand.
GTAAAGAAGCTGCCTCAGGGACGTATAACGGTGCTCTTGAAATTTTACAAAAAATGATGTCTGAATGTAAATATCATGAAGGCAATGCTTTTGTCATTATGGGAGCCGGAGAACAATTAAAACGTATTAAATATGATGCTAATGAAAATAAATTAAAAGTATACAACGTACACTTTGATAATAATCAAGAGTTAGTTGCTGATGGTGAGCCTGACGTCGTATGTTTAAAAAAAACGGTGTGGGAAGACCTTCTCGTTAAACTAAAGCTGGAGAACAAAGAAAATGCGGTTTCTGAAATTAACCTGTCATCTAATAAAAATAATGTTGATCAGTTTATTGAATGCGCTAAGAGAAATGAACAGACCCTATTCGACAATATAAGAAAAAGTGATTTTCATGTTGCTTCACTTCAGCCAGGTAGAACGCGTAGTGTTATTTCAGAAACGCCGCCAAATGACTGTATGGAATCACATAATTTATATGAAAACCACACAGATAAGGTTTCAACTGTAACTAAAAATTCTCAGCAAGTTAAAGGTCACTATGGAGATAAGTTGAAAGAAATGCAGTTGTTCCTCAACCAGATGAGCAATGCACTTCAACAGGATTCATCTTTGTTAGAGTCAAAGGAACACACCATAGATATTCAAGAAAAAACGAATAAGTTTGTGCAGCATTTTCAGCGGGTATTATTTGATAAAAATGGAAGGTCATCAGAGTTTCTACTTAATTTTTATGAGTGTTGCTATAAGTTTTTACCAAGAGCGCAGCCTCAAGATAAAATCGATAGCTATAATTCAGCACTGCAAGCTTTTTCCATATTTTGTTCATCTACGTTGACACATAATAATGTAGGGTTTAATTTCAAATTATTTCCAGAAGTCAAGCTGTCTGGAGGAGATCTTGAAACGGTATTCAAATACAAAAATGGCAATTTTGTCTGGGAGATAGCCAGAATTAAAATTACTCTCCCAAAAGAAGAGGGGGGGTTATATAATTTAGGTGGATTGGACTTTAAGGGGTGCTTCTTTTCTGGACAGAACTTCAGTAACTATGATATTAAATATGTGAACTGGGGGACGTCATTGTTTGATGTTGATACTCCGTGTATTTTTAATACGCCTGCTAACAATGAGAGTTATGAAAAATCATTAAAGCCTGTGAGCGAAAACGGTTTAAATGGAGTCTTATCTGATCGTAATAAAAAAATAAAAATGATCACGGGCGTGGCACCATTCGATGGTATTTCATCTATGGATGATGACTTTGATGATAGTTCCTCTGAGGATGAGCCCGTTGAGAATAGTCTGTTGTGACTAGGCCCCTTGTATAAAGTTCTAAAAGCAGTTTTCAATGATAAATAAATGGCGATTTTTACAAAGAGATAATAACGTAGATTGAAATAATATGTATTATTGATTGAGTAAACGGGATTATTCTTCACACTGCATCCATTTTGCTGTCACTACCAAAGTAAAAGGGGCTATGCTTTCACGTAACCCCTTGATTTATTTGATGAGTTGGCGGTGTCTGAACTGGTGCTGTAATTGGTTGAAATATTTCATCTAATGTCTGGTTCAACTTTCCTTAGCTGCCTGAAAGTTTTTTTGATATTACCCATCAATAATAGGGTTACGGTGTACCACGCCTGACTGATGAACTGCGTGCTCAGAGTTACCACTTCAGCGCATAACCGTGGCAGCAGGCCCGGACAGAACAAACGGCTCAGGACATTATCGGTAGGGGACGTACTGGTAGTCTGTAAACTAAACCGACTGGGGCGCAGTATGCGGCATCTTGCCGTGCTGTTGGAGGAGCTGTGAGAACGTGGTATTAACTTTCGTGCTCTGACTCTACCAATATTTGCCCAACAATCGGTGGACGAAAGCTGTAAAAGTAAAACAATCTGCAATCTCAATATTATTGCGTGATTTTTATGTGAGCAGAAGATATTCATCAGAAACGATTATGTAAATCATTTTATTTTTCCGACGGCTTCAATGTCGAAAGAAAAGAATACGCCCGTATTTCCTGAATAGATTGACTTTTTTATCCAACCACACTTCAGCGCACTGTGTTTAAAAAATGCCTCTTTCTTATGCGGAATATCATCATTTCATCATGATGTCTTTGATGAGCGGTGAACACAATACACTTGCGCTGTCTCTTCAGGATGAATCCCCTTGGTCTGGTGCCTGTGGGCTGATGTTGCAGCAGAGCTAAGGTTGCTTAAACGCTACTCAGTATTCACTTTTCAGAGGATGAAATTTATGAACAGGACCAGTCCCTATTATTTTCGCCGCTCAGTACTTTCCTTATTGATATCTGCTTTGATATATGCCCCACCAGGGATGGCAGCTTTTACTTCAACCGTTATTGGCGTGGTAAACGATGAGACTGTAGATGGCGTCCAAAGAGTGGATGAACGAGGTACAACAAATAACACTCATATTATCAACCACGGTTATCAGGATGTTTATGGCGGGGTATCTAATGGAAGTATTATTGAATCTGGTGGATATCAAGATGTAGGAGGTCATTACAATTTTGTGGGGCAGGCTAATAATACAACCATTAACGGGGGCAGACAGACAATTCATGACGGGGGTATTTCCACAGGTACGATAATCGAGAGTGGCAATCAGGACGTTTATACGGGTGGTATCAGCAATGGAACGACAATTAAGGGGGGTAATTCACACATAAGTGGGGGGACTGCGAATGGAACAATCATTGATGGTGGCAGCCAACGAGTAACAACTCAGGGGCATGTCGACAGTACAACAATAAATAAGTCTGGCTCTCAGGACATCACGCAAGGAAGTCTGGCAACGAACACAACCATAAATGGTGGTCGACAGTATGTTGAACAGAGCACAGTAGAAACAACCACCATTAAAAATGGCGGTGAGCAAAGAGTATATGAAAGCCATGCGCTGGACACGACGATTGAAGGTGGAACTCAGTCTTTGAATAATAAGTCAACGGCAAAATATACTCAGATCTATTCTGGAGGTACTCAAATTGTTGATTACACCAGCACCTCGGATGTTATTGAAATTTATTCCGGTGGCGTGCTTGATGTTAGTGGTGGTACGGCAACAAATGTTACCCAGCACGATGGTGCAATTTTAAAAACAAACACTAACGGTACGACGGTGAGCGGTACGAATAGTGAAGGGGCATTCTCTATTCACAATAACGTGGCAGACAATGTGTTGCTGGAAAAC
>NZ_PTRV01000032.1:0-39464 GCF_002965285.1 Escherichia sp. MOD1-EC5990
CTTTATTATCGAGTTCGGTGACCGCCTGGACGGTCACTTCTGAGAAAAGGCATTTACACAGAATCTTAAACAGGCTCTCCCCATACATCACCCTCAATTTATTGGTAAACCAACCGCCTTTCTCCGTTCAAAAGACAAATGTGCTCGCTTAACGTTCTTACAATTATCAGAATCGCTACCAGACTTCTGACACTCTTCAAATTTTTTGTATGTCTCCTTCGGATGTGCAAGCCACCAATCAACCGATTTTGTTTCTTCAAAACATCCAGAAAGACTAAAAACAGATATAATGACAAGGCCAGCAGTAGCGATACTTTTCATTTAATCATCCTCATATGATTTCATTGCCATATAAGCTTTTCTGTAAGAAGGAGGCACGGCTTCACGTTGCTGTTTTCTGAAAGAAGCCTGAGCCATCTTCTCTTTATATTCTGCAAGATCTCGTTGCTTATCGCGATACATTTGATACTGAAATTTGAGCTTCTCGAACTTCAGTTGTTCAAGTGCCACAGCGTTTGTTGCATCCTGCGTGGCCTTCGTATCCTTCGCATTTTTGACTTGATCAATAAGGTCTTTCATCGTCTGGTTGTCCTGACGAAGCTTGCTCTCCAGCTTGTTACCGTATTCCACGCTTGCCAGTTGAGAAAGGAACGTCGCTTCACATCCCCGTACCAGGTCGCCGGAATATCCCAGGTTCTGGCAGGTATCCGTTACCCTGTAATCTGACAATAACGATTTGGCCTGTTCCGATAACGCCCCTTCAGGATTTTTTATGTAATCGTCAATAAAAGCATTCCCCTGATCATAAATCTGCATCAGTTCCTGACTCACTGACTGTGCGGACTGCACCAGTCCCTGCACATCACGGATACCCGTTTTTGACAGCAGCTCCTGTTTGTACGCATTTATCTGATTTTCGTAATGTTTTACCGTTTCCGCCCATTGCTTAAGGCGTTCTGTCCATCGTCCGGCTTCAATCGCCCATTCCGGGTTGGCGTCGATGGCAACAGGTATCCCCGCCTGAGCGCCGGAAATAACAATCAGGGAAGCGACGAATGCCGCCATAATTTGCTTTTTCATTGGTGATTCCTCAAATCAGGTTCGCCTGTTCCAGATAGGTATCAAGCCACTCTTCCGGCTTCATTCCTTCTTTCCAGATTTCATCGAACAGTTCTAACTGGGGTTTTGATGCACTGAGAACCGGTAAGTAATACGCTGCTTTTCCCAGCTCCAGTCTGGCAAAAGCAGCAAAATCATCACTTTCACCTTTCCTCTGTGGGTTCTTAACAACCAGGAACTGGCGGGACAGCGGATCAATAGCTTTAATTTTGTCAAAATAAAGCTCCCTGACCTGCAAACCATCAACATATTCACTACGTTTGGCTTTCGGGTTTGCCAGATAAATATGAGTGGCGCATTGCTCACGAACCGCTGCCGCAATGGGTGATTTAATCAGTTCATCCGGTGACTGTGTGGCTACGACAAGCACCATATCGAGTTTACGTCCGGTTTTCAGCTTGTTGTAAACAAAGTCCCTGAACGCTTCGTTATTGATCCATTGCCAGAACTCATCCATGTAGATAAGAAGCCTGCGACCATCGGCCAGCATGGTAACCCGATAGATGAGATAGAATGAAGCTGCACTGGCCAGCACCTTATTATCCAGGAACTCCGTGCCATCAATACCGAAAACATCCAGGTTATCGACATCAAACGTGTCTTCCCGATTGTCGAACACCCAGCCAAACTCTTCCCCCTGCGTCCACGGCTTAAGACGGGCTTTAAGTCCATGACGTTTGGTTTCAGTATCATCCGGCTCCTGGATAAGAGGCCGTAGTTTACTGATGGGATAAGAGCGATCTGACCGTTGCATAAGACGTTCAACCGCATCTGAAATCAGGCTGTTCTGGTAATCATCGAGCGGCTCACTGTTGAGAGTACAAAGCAGCCTCACCAGGTCCTTCATAAAAGCGATATTACGTTTTGTTGGCGGCAGTGCGGCGGGATTCCAGCCTGTCGGCTCTCCCTCCTTCACCCGGTAATAAGATCCCCCCATAGCCCGTATACCGACTTCACCTGCCCGGTCTTTATCGAAAAAAACCGTGGTCAGTTTTTTCAGTTTTCTGTTTGCAGGGAATGATTCCGGCGTACCGAACTGCTGGGCGGCAAATGCTTTTGTCATCAGTAATACGGTTTTACCCACGTTAGACGTACCGAGAATTTCGGTATGCCCCAGCGTCGGGTTCTTACCGAAGAAATTCTGATGTTCAGTCGTCATATGGTAATTCAGATGGTAGATATCATTACCTGACCCCCGAAGAGTAATCAGTTTTTCCCCCCAGGTATTTCCTTTTTCTTTTCCTGAAAAGAAATTATGAAAACTTTCCATTTCAGCAAAATTAAGACTACTGAGGGTACTCAGACGAGGGCGAAGCGTATAATTTCCTGGAAGCTGAGCAAAATAAGCTGCGCCAAGACTCAGTGTTGAATAAGTGACAATCAGCCCCAAATCTTCCAGAGTGGAAGTCACGATATTGGTGTCTTTCACCAGACGCTCCGGTGAATCCGCAAAGACAACCAGGGTCTGATGCGATTTCCCGAAAGAAATATATCCGCTGGAAACCATATCCAGTCCGACTTTCAGATCTGCCAGCAAAGATTTGGCAGCATCATCCGTCATTTCCAGCTTATCGATCTGATCATCCAGCGCCTTAATCGCTGACTGCTTATCCATCGCAGTAAAGGACGATGTCACGACATACTCAACGGGGAGATACATCAGAGCATCCAGAATACCGGCATCCGTCTCCTGAAAATAATCCTTAATCTCTATGCAACGAAAATACCGGGCATGGTCTGACGCGGTAATTTGTCCGGCATCATTACCAAAGAACAGGTCTTTTCCTCCCAGATATGTATAAAACGGACTACTGCTAACCCTGACCTTTTGCCATCGACCAGAAAGCAGATACTGGAACAGAGATAACTGATCTGAATAAACAACCCCATGATCTTCATAAATCCCAAGACGTCGGGAATGAAAACGGGACAGATAGGTGTTCAACCTGTCGCAAATTTCATTCATTTCATTAACAGGCTCTTTAAAGATATCTTTTTGTTTTTTACCGCGTGAAAAGAAATGCGTTACTTTATCTTCCGTAGTAAAAGGTTTAAAACAAATCGTCAGAAATAATTTATTCTCGAAAAATTCAGACTGAGGGAATGACTCGTAATAATCATTCATTACTCTGTTCACAAAAGGAATTTTACTGTTAAATACTGGTCTGACGTCCTTTTTACACCTGATACGATGAGGATACAGCGTAACAGATTTCCCTTCAAAGCTACGTATAAGCGTATTGAGCTGATCTGTCAGAATTGACAAATCTTCAGAATCAACACACTCAAAGTAAGCACCGTCTATCTGCCAGGTTGCCAGCAAATCCCGGTTTTTTGTAACGATAATGTTGTCAGTGATATGTGAAGAGTACGGAATTAACTCTTCAACAGAAGACTGGTCTTTCAGCTTCATAAAGTTATCCACTTTTGAAATATCAACTTCGTCGTACTGGCTCCCCGCATAATGGACTGCGCTGAATCGCTTGTTTGATAAAGGATGCCCTTTGACAAGGGTTCTCAGATACAGAAGGTCAAAAAAGCGTTCATCAAACTGTGTTACACGCCTGATGGCATACCAGCCAGGAAGAATGAGGGCGTACATAGCCTCATGAATCCAGACACCAAGCAGAACACAAATAATGCACATTCCAAGAAAGGGGTAGAGCGGAACGCCCAGCCCCCTTATTAAAGCAGGGCGCGTAAGACCTTTAAAAAGAGTACTCATAGTGCGCCCATCCTTTAATTACGCAAGCCAGTCAGGAATATATGGTGCAACAATAAAGATGATAATTCCGATAACGAGTGGGACTATCCATGCGGTATGTTGACGCGAAAATAATGCAATATATCCAATAACAAGAGCCATAATTGTAATTGCCGGTTTACGAACATCCGTTAAAAAATCAATTATTTTCTGTAAAAAACCAGTTGTCTTCGTAGACACATCATCCGCAAAAGCAGGTTCTGCAACACAAAGCATCAACGCAGCCATAAATAGAGAAAGCGTTAAATAACGTTTATTCAGATTTAATTTCAACATCTTTTGTTTCCTTTTCATTTGATACAGTGCCACGCATGGCGTATTGAGGATATATAGTGATTTCTTCAGGTGTGATAGTCGTCTTATTCTCCTTTTTAATCATTTCCTTTACAGAAGGAACAATAAAACTTTTTTTATTATCAGGAGGGCTAAATCCTATACGTTGTACATAACTTGTATTATTAAATTCAGGTTCTGGCTTTACTCCTGTTTCTGGATTGCCGGAATAATAGCAACTCAGCCCACGCACTAAGTCGCCACCTCGTTTATAACAGTCAACCAGTATTTTTTCTGATACCTTAAGATTTTCGCATGGATCAAACATTTTCTCTGCTGTTGTACCAAACTCTGCAAAATTGGTACTCGTTATTTGCATAAGTCCTACAGAGTAACGATGATTCCGTAATTCAATGTTTTTAACGATCTTAAGTGCTGCCTCCTTTGATTCAGGAAAGTAAGATACTACGCCTTTATCACCAGGTTTGCGTTTAACCTTTGGTATTATTTCCGCAATCGCATATGGGTTAAAACCTGATTCAACCCTGGCAACTTCGTGCGTTGTGTCGGGATGAACGCTGGCAGCGCATTGCATGGCAAGCGCAAGAAAAGTAGAAGTAGATAACATAAATATTCCACATTCAGAACACCGGGGCGCTATCACTCGTCAGGAATATCAGCCCCATGAATAAGCTCTTTCATCGCCTGAGATTTGTATTTTTTAATAAGATACTGAACAAAACCAGAATCAGAGATACGCCTCCCCCTCTTGAAACTTATTTCAATTGCAATTTTTTCAACTTCAACACGAACTTCTGTAGGAAGGTAGAGTACATTGCGTTGCGGTTTCCGCTTTCCTTTTATAGCTGTCATTTTTTAACCTGTCGTATTTTCTGTTACACACATAGTCGGCAAAGACTTGTCCACGCTTTGAAGCGTCTGCAAGGAGAAGTATTTTTGCCAGACAGGAGTTATTCATCAGGCTTAAATTCATCGAAAAAATCTTCTCCTGCTCTTTTACTTCATTTATGACACTCAGAGGAACTTCAGCAGGATATTCACCAAAACTGACCAGTCCATAAACATTTTTCATCCGGGTAAAGCAGGATGGATGTACAACCTCAAAATCCAGAAGAACGAATACATAACCGGGAAACATTGGCATGATTTGTCCCCTGTATGCACTACAGTCACGCCTCTTATAGAAAGTGCGTATAACTGGATTGTAGTAAGCGATACCGCTCCGGGATAACTGCAACAGAACCGACTGATGAAAATGCGGAGAACACTGAAGCAGGTAAAACTGTTTCTGTCCTTTCATACTCAATCCCCGATATACAGATGTGACAAAACACAAGCCAACCGTGGTTGCTTGTGAGAAATCACGCCCCTATGAAGAGAGACTTTTTACTATTGCGCGAAGTTTATACTACAAGTGACTTATGCTAAGTTCAACACATAAAACAGATCTTTCGATCTTGATAAATCAATTTTACTTTCATTTATTCCGTATAAGCAATAAAACACAGAATATTCATCTTTTGCAGATCTGTTTTTTAGATCGATAGATCGAATGATAGCTAAAACGCAGAATTTCGATCTGTTTTTAAGGTGAAAAGATGAGCAAGCGAACTAAAATAAATATTTTTCTCGCATAATCAATACATTAAATCTTATAAGCCCCAAAATTTAATCCCTGTTTTCAGCTTCTGTTCTGACTGTAACGTGGATGCTTTCTGCTGCGTAAACTGCGCCATTCGCTGTTGTTGCTTCAGCAGCATATCAGGGCTGTTCAGTACCAGCTCTTTGCTGGCTGAAGGTTTTCTGTCTACGCCCTTAACCCCCAGATTTTCTAAATGCCACTCATTTCTGTGAACCGTTTTCCAGCCATGCTGAACACCATTTTTATCGAGCGCCGGGATTTTTACTTCTTTCTGACCAAGTTTCTTCAGTCTGACAAGATCACCTGCTTTAACGCTTTCCCGCGAACATAAGTCCCCAAAATCAGCCCCCCAGTATGTTTTCTCAACCCCCTTGTTAAGAGTCTTTAGCTTTATAAAATGTTGCTTAGACTTTGTTTTATCGTTCTGATAATGGTCATAGCCAATATCAACAACCTCATAAACACCTTTCTGTCTTTTTGGTGCTGTATTATGTGCATCTTTAACAGACTGATTAAGTCCATGCTGTTGCTTATGGGTCGCTTTAACGTCATAACCTTTTAACTTCAACTCTTCACAAAAACCTGTACGAATTTCCCGTAAATCTTTTTTCCTGATATCAGCGCGTTTACCGTCATTATCTCGGATACGAAAAACAACATGAACGTGAGGATGTTCTTTCTTATCACAGTGGTATCCAAGAACAAAACGGTGATTAGGATATTTTTTCTGCATCGTTTTCCTGACAGACTCCAGCAAATCTTCAGGCTTTACTTTCGCTGAAACTGGAGGCGAGAAGACAATATTCTGTGTGATTTTTTTATTTTCTTTACCTTTATCATTCATCACATGCTGAGGATCATTAGCACGATCTATCATGTGCTCTTTAGCTTCCAGAATTTCGTCACCCGTCCATACCCGACCGCTTTCACTCATCACTGGTAGCTCTGACTCACGGCTCATATAATCAATACTGTTCCGAATCCCCTGACGAGTAATAGCACCTCCAGATATTTTGACAACAACCTCCTTACTGGCACCCTTGCGGTTGATACGTTCCTGAACATTGCGGCTATAGTTCTTTCCACCATTTTTGACTTTGTGAGCGAAAGCTGACTTACGACCATTTTCTGATGACTTTCGTTTAACACGATGTTCTTTATCAACGTAAACGCCCATAATCACATCTCCACTTTATTTGAAACAGTTCTCCCTTTACATAACATAATGTAATTCTCAAACTGATTCTTAAGATTAAAAATTTCTGTTGTAAGACGCTCCGCATCCTGATAGAAACCATCTTTATCAAGAACCCTGGTCTGATCATTAACAATGATATAATGGAAATTACGACCGATCTTATCAATTGAATTACGGCAACGATTCATCATCAGCAGTTCCTGGTCAAAGAAATCCAGTTCATTTTCAAGTGTCGTCTGTATGCGGTAACGACATTCTCGTGATAACGTCCATCCGTGACGATTAGCAGCTCTTTCAATATCAGCCCTTTGTTTACCTGTTAAGTACATCGTTGTTTTGATAAAATCATTATTATCAAAAAACGTATTTATATCCTTACTGACAGCTTTACTTTTTAATAAAGCATTTGCTAAAAGTTTCATGCCTTTAGCTACTGTTAAAGCTGGTTCATCCGGATAAAGAGTTTTAAGGCAATCCAGCAAATCATCATGCTGATTTTCATCAATTCTGAATTGAACTTTTTTCATAAAATTCTCCAACAAGAACCGACTGTAGGTCACCGGGCAAATGTTGCGGAATGGCGTCAGAGACGTCATTTTACGGCGTTTGCCCTATCCTGCATCGCAGTGAATCTGGCGCCGCTCATAAATTGTGCTTGAGCATCAACAAAAATGCAAAAAGGCTGATGTTGTCATGGCTGAACATACGTACGTCTGCGACCGGAAACCCGATCAATGCGGTAAGGACAGTGCCGTCAGGTTCGCTCCGCGAACGGTCTGGCAGGAAGCGCAAGCGCAGTCCCGCGCAATATATCAGAAAGCACCTCCCGAAATACGGGAGGGCTTCGGCTATTCAGCTAAGGTTGCTCTGTTCAGGTTGCTGAGTGTAGCCTTCCATGCCCTGACGGGCATCAAAAAGCCAGCGCCGGAAGTTACTCATTCTTTCAAGGTTAGCTTTGCTTGGTTTTTTGCCACGATTACCACTTAATATCCGCCAGACTCGTATTCCTGCTTTATTAGTCCAGTGCAGAACAATTTCTCCTTTGCTGTTAAAAGCAAGAGAAAAGCGTACAGCGCCTTGCCGCAATTCTCCACTGACAAAGGACACAAAATCATGTTTTGTCATAAAGCCTCCGGTTTATTTATCTGTTCTCTTTTGTGTCTTTTTTTCCAGTGCTTTTCTGAGTAATGCCATATACTCAGGAAAGACATGGAATGGCATCAAAGGGAAAACCGGACGCCCACCATTTTCAACGTCATTTATTGCTGATAATATGCGTTCCGACATTTTATTCCTCGCAATAGAATCAGGTGTCACGGTATCAGGTTGCCCCACAACCTGATACCATCTTTATCTTTACTTTATTAACTTCTCAATTGCTTCTTTTTTTGCTTTCTCCTGTTCTGATGGTGGGTATGCAAGGTCATACCAGTTATCAATACAATGAATAACTCTTTCTTTAGATAATCCACATTGCTCAAATCAAAATTTTATATTTCGGTTTAATGATGCTTTTGCGCTAAACTCTCTTTCCATTTTCAGACCTTTACTAAAAGGGGGAATATCCCCCCTGATTAATTAGTAGTAAGAAGAAAATCGATGTTTTTCTTCCGGTAGAGTTTTATACGCAGTTTCAAAATCTTCGATTTTGATTGCCAGCTCATCACCAAAATCTTTTATCTGACGCTTAAAACATTCACCAGTAAAATCATTTAAAACGGGAGTTTTAAAGCCGACCATTGAATCGGTATATTCTGAATTGGCGCGAATCTCGCGAACGGTGACGGTTTTTTTACCGTGAACAGAAAGAACCTGGTAGAAGGTTACATTGGTTTGCTCATAGCCCCATGATGATACAAAGATATCACCAACAGAGACAGTATCATTTTTAAAAGTTAATACTTTCATTTTTAGCTCCCGCCCAGCTTGGGCTCTGGATGAAAGAGAACCTGTTTCCCTTTCCTGTGTTTTATTATACCTGCATTTGCAGGTATGGCAAGTTATTTTTTTACCAGCCTGTAAGACGGATGCATATTTGCTAATAACAATAAATACTGATATTCACCAATAGATAAAGAACGACTGGCCTTACCTGCACTTTCTTTCATCTGCCAGGAATTCAGTTGATAACCAAAAATATCAGCAGCTTCTTTAAGAGTAAGACCTGCCGCAACCCGCGCATTCTTTACTTCTTCAGGTGTAGGTTTATTCTGCATTTTCATCCCCTTTTGTCAGACAATCACACAAAACCCCATTATCCAGAAGCATCAATGATGCCAGGTTGAGTTTTTCGTCCATTATCAATTTTCTTACTGTTTTCCTGCTTTTAGTTTTATCAATCGTCTTAACATATTTTAAGACGTGAAAAACCGTATCCCCATCTTCATCCATCGTTCTGATTACATAGGAGTAATTACCTCTGTTTTTCTTAATTATCTTATCTTTATCCATATTATTCCTCATAACTAAAAAAGGGGCTTAATGCCCCTTTTTATCTATAACACGGTATGTAACCCTGTTTCCTGTGTAAATAAACGCGCTAACTGATCACAATAGATATTATCGAATCTTGAAATATCTTTAACTTCAGCACCACGTACACGAGAAAATTTCACCTGGTACGTATCAGTAAAATCCAGTTTAATTTTTACTAAGTTGATGCCTTTCATTGCAAAATTTGACGGCAAACGGAAAGTTAACCCACACTCACCGTTTTCATCAAAGTAAGAAAAACTGTTAGCACCAGTCATAACAATAAAACGATTACCACCAAGTTGACGTAAAATCTCTGTGGCTACAGATTTAGCGTAGTTTTGCATTTTTAACCTCCCGCCCACTTTGGGCTCTGGATGAAAGAGAACCTGTTTCCCTTTCTTGTGTTTTATTATACCTGCATTTGCAGGTATTGCAAATTTTTAATGCTCTCGCTCTGACTGTAAACAGTCAATCATTTGATGATTAATCTTAGCGCAAATCTGCAATCTGATAGACTTCGCTGCTTTCCCTTCTTCCAACGGCAATAACGAGTAAAACGACTTTCTCATCAATGACTTGATATACAAGTCTGTAGCCAGATGCACGAAGTTTGATTTTATAGCGATCAGCATGACCATGTAACCGGGCTGCGGGTACGCGTGGATTTTCCAGCCGTTCTGCCAGTTTCTTTTTGAATTGTTCACGGATGGTGTGGCCGAGTTTCTGCCATTCCTTCAGTGCTCTACGGTCAAAAGCCAGTTCATAGGTCATCCAGGTTAACCTTCACAATTTCCGGGTTTTTCATGCGCTCATCAGCAACAGCGTTTAACTCAGCATCTTCAGCGAGTTCCCGATAGTAGGCGTAAAGTTTTGGTGGAACGCAATAGAACGCCGGTTCGTTTCGGTTCAGGATCGCAACAGCGTCCCCTTCACCTTCAGCTACGGTTCCCATAGGATTTTTTTTCAGGTCAGTAATACTGGCCGCTGTGGTTGTCAGAATTTGATAGCTCATAAGCCCTCCGCTTGTCTCATTGGCATAATAGCATCTTTAAAAGCACTCTTAAAAGTGCTTATGTTGAGAAAAACATCAGAACAGGTGAGATATGGCTCTTTCCGACATCGCCTTAAAACGCTCTGTAACGCGTTCTGAGCGTTTTTTCCCGTTTCGTTGTAGTCAGCTACGGTTTAACGGTTTTTAACGCCGCTCAACGCTTTTTAGCGGCCTTGTTGCTGTGATCTGTTGCCATGATCCGGATAGGAGTTCAATCTTGATCAAAATTTCCTCAAGGCAACGACTGTTTTGTAAATACCCTCTAAAACGCGCTGTATCGCATTCTGAGCGATTTTTTCGATTTCGCATGGTTTCACCATGGTTGTATCGAACGAAGCGGCAGAAAGCGATTCAGGGCTTCTCAGTGAAAGATCCAAAAAGGATCAATCAACGGATCGTATGATCTGAACTCTTCTGGTTTTGAGAAAGGAGACACCGCTCGCCGCAGCCGAACGACCGAGCGTAGCGAGTTAGTGAGCGAGGAAGCGGAACAGCACAAGGATAACATCAGGCAATTACGCGCAGTGGTTAAAAAGCGAGCATATTGTTTTTATGTGTGGTTGTCCTAGTTCAGAGTGATCTGTCCTCTGGGTTTACGCAAAGTTATCCACAGGCACTGTGCATTTAAAAAACTTATCTTTTCTTCTTGATCTTAAAAACTTAAAAACTTAGAGCGTCGTAACATTATGATAAATATAATAAAAAAACGCTAAACATGAGAGGATTTTTAACGTAAGGTGAGAGGATCTTTAACATAAGGTGAGAAGATTTTTAAGTAAGGGTGAGAAGATTTTTCACTAAAGATGAGAGGATTTTTAACGAAAGGTGAGAGGATTTTTAAGTACATCCACAGGCTAAAAAAATATCATGTAAAACATGATGTTATGAATTCATTTTGATGTGAATACATAAAGATCTTTATATCTAAAGGTGATAAGTTTTTTAACTAAAGGTTGTAATGTGTTGTTGTCATACAACCTTTATAGGGTTATCATTTAGCCAAGTGATACGACTTATCTATAATGAGGCTTCAGGTGAAAACTGTAACAGGGTTAACGAAAGTCAGGCATAGAAATGAGGTTGGCGTTACTCTGGCATCTCTTTCTCTTTCTGCGAAACGGGTTTTATTTCTCGCACTTTGTCAGATTGATACAAAGGAAATGTTGAATGATGATATTTTGGAGGTTGATGCTGATTTTTTTTCTAAGACAACTACTTTGGATAAATATGCTGCATATGCGGCCTTAAAAGAAGGTGCAAAAGTTCTGGCTTCAACGACATTAGTTTTAAATAGAGATGATTTAAAAACCCTATCTAATGAATTGGGAATATCAACATCTAAAAACAAGATACCTGACAGATTGGATTTAAATTTAACCGAATTTTGTGCCTATTATGATCATTTGGCTACTGTTCGTATTAAATTTACTAATACTGCAAAAAGATACTTTTCAAAACTTATTGGCTCTGAAAACAGATATACAACACAGGTGTTAAAATCTGTTGTTATCTTGAACAGTGTAAACTCCACAAACTTATATCAGGTTATCAGAAAATACTATAGTTTAAACCCTGCGAGTAAATCCTTCGAAATTTCAGTTGACCAACTGAAAGAGGAAATGGGGCTTTATAATATTGAAAATGGTGAGAAGGTATACAGATATCCAAAGTACTCTTTTTTTATTCGTGATGTTATAAACAAAAGTATAAGAGAAATCATAGAAAAGACAGAGATAAGGGATATAAAATTTTCAGTGGCAGGAAAAAAAGGACGTATGGTGCATATGCTAAGATTTGATTTTTCTCTCAATGAAGATATTTCTCTTTCTGATGATGAAGCTAAATTCTTGGAAGAGTTTGATAAAAAAGTCCTCTAGTGAATATATGATATGAGGTAACTCATGGCTAAAATCTATCAATTCCCTCAGGGGGAAGAACGTGCTAAATTCAGGAAAGAAATAGCCAGGGAGCGTAAGAAACGTTTTGCAGTGAAAACAGGGAGCACTTTTGTTAAGTGGCTTGGCTGGGGATGGTTTTATCTTCGTCTTCTTGTCGCGAGTGTTTTACATTTTATCTTTGTTTTTGTGTTAGCCATTCTTGGTGCGTTTAAATGGGCTGTATTCTGGCTGGGTGGTATTTTGTGTGTCATCACCTGGTATCATCTCGATCACCAGTTATGGACGCCACAAAATCTGACTATACCGGTGATTACGGCAACCTGGATTTTGGGACTGCTGGCTGAGCCTCTGATGGAGCTGCTCAACAAAACTATGCCCTGGCACAAGTTACTTGTTCCCGAACCTGCGGACGAAAGCACCGAGAACAGTAGCGAGATAAGCCAGCAATGATGCTACTCAGCGGTTATGCCAGTCCCTGCCTTTTCACTGCGATGCAGGATAGGGCAAACGCCGCAAAATGACGTCTCTGACGCCATTCCGCAACGTTTGCCCGGTGACCTACAGTCGGTTCTTGTTGGAGAGTTTTATGAAATATTTGATCAAAGAGTTTATTAACGAAAAATATACTAAGGCTGTTAATATTTTAAAGGATAACCTTAAAGAACACTATCATGTTTTTTATTGTGTGAGATTAAGTGAGATTCTTTTTCCTGCCAGTGAATATGGAACTGAACAGTTTTTTAGTGATTTTGAAAAGATAAACTCCATTTCATTACCTGTCTTAGTGTTTGATCTCAAAGAGGGTGTTCCTGTGATTGTCATTAGTCTTGATGATGTCAGCTACTGTGATGTTCTGGACGAAATGGATATTGATTTTATGAAATGTGATTCGCTGGCAGAATTGCTTACCAGCGATAAGCTGGATGCGTTATTTAAGGATTGAGTCTTATGTCCCCTTCTCTGCGACTTAACCTTCCTTTTTGTTTTTCCTTTTTCATTCTATTGTGTTTTTTGCTATTTGCTCCTTTACAAAATTATATAATTTTTCGGTTTCTTCTCCATTTTTAAAAACTCTTCTGGAATGATTATGCATCTGTTTTCTTTTGTCTGGATAAATAGAAATCCTTTCTTACGGTATGTTTTTTTTATGTTATTCCAGAAAACCTTCGAACTACCAATTTTCATGATTTGCTCAATGTATGAACGATTTATTTTGAGACGTAACATTAGTTCAGAATCTCTTATTTCTGATAAATAGTTAGTCCTCATTACTTTTTTCATCAAATAATCATATATATATAATAACCCGATAAATATAGCTATTAGTGTAAATGTAATAATGGAAAGAAATTTTGCTCTTTCTACATAATCAGGGTCTTTTGGGGCGAGAGCAATCAAACCAAAAAGTATTATAAAATCAAATAATGCTGCAAATGAAAGAACTAACAATGCTGCTTTTTTTATAAGCAAAATATAGCCATAAGGTTCTATATGTTCTTGTTTTTCTCGTTCTTTTATTAATTTGCTTGCTTCTGTTTTTTCTAAAACAGATAGCGTGAAGTTAATACTGTATCTATTATCTGATGCCATTTTTCTTCCTCGATATTATGATGTTAAGCAGTTCTAAACCAGAACCAGACAACAAAACCAATCATCACCAGGGTCAAAAGTGAATCAATTACTATCCGTATGACAAACGTATGATCTCCACGATAATAATAAACAGGAGGAGCCATCTTGCGATGTTCTTTATAAATTCCTTTTTTATAGGATCTGTAGTTATCAAATAACCTCCAGCATCCCAATAAAAGACCAGCTAATACGATGAATATTCTCATTATTATTTTGCCTTTCCTGTCCTCAATCAGTAAGACGGCTCGACAATCCATATCCCTTACTCACAGTCAATGGCCTTATTATGCCTGTTAGCGAACCATACTAACCAGGCTAAAAATCGCTGATTACCGCTGTATATGGTTTTATTCCCAACCATAACAACATATCTATCATTCTTAGCCATAATGCTAACCTAACTTTGCAGATTCAAGCAGCCAGTGGTTTTTCCGGTTCTCGTCCAGGCTATCGAAAGCGGCCAGCGCCGCTTTGAGAACGGTTGTTTTGCTCTGACCAGTCCTGATAGCTTCAGCTTCCAGGATTTCTTCATAGGCTTCGGTTAGCCGGAAATTCAGTAGTCTTGCTTTTGCTGTCAATTGCTTACTGTTTTCTTCAGGAATATGGCTTGCCGAAGGATTTAGTTTTGATGTGACTTCTGTTACCACTTCTTCCCGTAACGCTTCTAATAGCGTTTTCAGCGCATCAACGACGTTTTTATCCATGATATTCCTCAGATATTATTCGTTCTCTTTGAGCCATTCATCTACAAGCTGGTTCACCACATCAGTGATCGATGTACCTTTTTTGGCACATGCAGCCTTAAACCGGGTGTGTTTTTCTTCGTCAAAATTGACGTTAACACGTTTGATTTTTCCAGATGATACTGGTGCTGTTACTACTCGTTCCAGATCTCTGTTTTCACCAAAGGTCATTTTTTTTACTGCCGTATGCGCTTTTTCAAGTGGCATTAAGCTTTCTCCGGTTGTTATACTTATTTGATTATATGAGTAAATGTGTAATTACTCAAATGTGCTAACTATCTCTTTTGTAAGGATTTCTATTTCACCTTTTGCTGCACCATCACTGGATTCAAACACGCTGTCACCATCCAGAATTGATTTCACGTAAACCTGACGTTGTGTAATGGCCGTACGGAAGGATTTAACACCGGTGTCTTTGATACTTTCTTTCAGCACATTGAGCATGGTTGCCATTTCTATCTTACGGGTGATCAGAAAGCGGGCTTCAACTTTGCGGCTGTAAGCCTGTGCTTCCAGAACAGTAACGACGCTTCCTGCTGCGGAGAAATCCAGGGGGCTGGGGGTGACAGGGATTATTACCAGATCGCTTACCATGACGGCTGCGGAGGTGATTACTGAGAGCGAACCTGCTCCGTCCACAATAGCAAAATCATAGTCCGCCAGATCTTTTCGGATTCCATAGACGTCTTTTTCAGATGCTGCTGTAAATACGTCAAATGCTGCCTTGCCTGCTTTGCTCCAGTTCGTCAGGCTCATTTGTGGATCTGTGTCTACCACAGCAATGTTGTATCCGCTCCTGCTCAACGCAGTGGCTATGTTGATTACGGCAGTTGTTTTGCCTGAACCCCCTTTAGGATTCAGAAATGAGATTACTTTCATACTCAAACCCTCAATTGTGTATCTACTCAATTACTCCTGTGAGTTTTTGAGTTTACCATACTCTTTGTATGAGTAAAGGTTAATATGAGTCTATGTGTATATGAGTTAAAGAGTGTTTACTCATTTGAGTTGTATTGTGTATATGAGTATTTGAGTTTATGAGTATGTGGTGACAATGTCACATCTACTCATTATTTGTGTTTTGGTTCTTTTAGAGTGTGCCTTTCCTGTCGATCTACTTTCTGGTGCATTTTGGGTATAGTGGTGTGACCTTATGTGAACCGGTTCTGTAATATGACTTCAAATGTACCAACAAGCTTTGTCCGCGCTTATCTGAGAGCTTCAACAGCAGAACAGGATGCTTCGCGTGCCCTGGAAACTATCGAGGCTTTTGCCAGGGAAAGAGACCTGATCATTTGCAGCTACTATATTGAGAATGAATCCGGCTCCCGTCTTGAGCGCCCGGAACTTTTTCGTCTTCTGAGAGATTGCCAGCAAAATGACATTTTGCTTATCGAGGATGTGGACAGACTTTCCCGCCTGTCAGGGGAAGACTGGAATACGTTGAAGAAAATGATCCGGCAGAAAGACATCCGGGTTATGGCGGTGAATGTGCCGACGACATGGATTAATTCTGGTATGAGTGAGTTTGACAGCCGGTTGTTTGCAGCCATTAACGATATGCTGCTGGATATGCTGGCCGCAGTTGCCAGAAGGGACTATGAACAACGTCGGGAACGCCAGAAACAAGGGATAGAGAAAGCAAGGAAAGACGGCAAATATAAAGGGCGTAAACCTAATCAAGCCAGACATGATGCAATTATCAGGTTGATAGAAAGCGGTAGCTCCTGGACACAGGTACAGAAAGTGCTAGGGTGCAGCCGTGGCACAATCAGTAATGCGCTAAAACGTAAAACCGGGCAGAAATCCAGTAAGTAGAGGAGTAGGGGGCTAATATACCTGCAAGGCAGGATATTAACTCAGGAGATTGGGTGTGTGGTGTTTAGTCAATGCATTTGAATATTGTAACTAAAATATGTTTTTATTAAAGGCCGGAGGTGGTTAGCCCCCGGCCTTAGTTACGTTTCCGCCATCAGCCCATCAACTGGAGAAGGTAGCGAATCAGTTCAAGAAGCGAGATTAGTGCCCCCAGAACGATGATTGCTTTATCAATCATCCGTTTACTCCATTATATGGAGCAGACTCCCGATACTTACTCTTACACTGCCTGTCATATCGGTTGTTCTTCGGTGTTGGTTGAAGACAGTTCCACTCCAGCCAGAGCACTGACAACAGCACCACCTGTTTTTCAGCCAGGACTTAAAATCGCTTAATCCTTGCGGGAAGGCTGGAGTTATAACGGATCAGAACCAACCGGTGTATTATACGCATAAGCGGATACGGTTGCATTCCATATCATGTAGACATATTATGTCTATGTTGGTTGAAGAGAGTTCTTCTCCAGTCAGAGCCACCAACTCAGGGCTGGAAAACACAAAAAAGCCCGATTACCCGTCGGGTTTTTTTGTGCCTGTCGTTTGGCTGTACTTCCGTTTTTTCCCCTTCATTTGAGGGATTTTTCTTTTATTTTTTGTTGCAGCCAATACTGCTGATCGCGTTGGCCAACAGAACGATGCCGTTACCGGCATTATCATGAATCCCGTTTTTTCAGTAAGTTGCAGCATACAAAGTAATTAAAAAAACGTCATTTTTTGTTGATGGATGCAGTAGCGGTGGTGTGCTACGTGAAATCTGGAAAATTTTGGCGGGTAAGTGACTCAATTTTTTAATCTCCGCACCTGTTTTTCTGGACGTGCCAGCAATTATGACCTGAAGCAGAGGTGCGTCCGACAACAAAAATTCCGATCACCAAAAAAAATTTGGACATTTTTTCCGATAATGCATTTTTGTCCAGAGGAATATGAACGACAGGGCAGGGTGAAAAGGAAGCGGTTATCCTGAATAACCCAGGATATGGGCACATATGTCGGAACAGGGCACCAGATAAAGGAACAGAACATGTGAATGTTGTAACTAATGAGGTATGGACAGAATCACCTGTATGTCCAAGTGTGCGAGGAATTGTGATCGTACTACAACCAGTGTCAACCTTCCTATAATGCCGATAATCTTCTATAATTTCTTTTAATTCTGTTGCGATGTCATTAAGGAAAAGAGGTATTATTTATGGGAAATAAACACATCAGCGCCAGTGAAGCTAAAAAGATTAGTTCTTCAGTGATACCTGATACAGACAAAACACTTGATATGATATTTGGAGAAATAAAGCTCCAAGCAAGATTGGGCCAGACATCCTTTATTTATCCTGTCCATGAAAACATTCTTGAGCAAGTGGTCAAGGTTCTAAGGGAATCTGGTTATCGGATTAACTCATCGAAGGCTAATGAGAATAACAAATTTATTATTGAAATTAGCTGGCAGTGAAATAGAATCCGCTTTGTCTTTATTTTACCCTTGAAGCCACCCATTAGTGTGGCTTTTTTTGACAAGATTACCTGAATGTCCAGGTAACGCGGGGATTAATGAGACGAATAGGTAGTTGGTATATTGAGCTTGAGTCCAATCTCCTTTATGAGATTGTAGGTATTTTCCTTACTGTTGCCAGCAAGTATTGAGGTGATCTCATTAAGGTTTTGTGCTGCACCAAGAACTTCCCCCTTTGATGGTACAAACTTCATACCTAAATAGCTTCTTTTTAGGCTACCAGGCAAGGCTGCATACTTTGCCATTAACTGAGAAGCAGCATCTTTCAAATCGTGGATGGTTTCATGATTAGCTCTGAAATTTGTGATCGTCGCTTGCTCACGTAATAAAAGCGCTGTAATCCTCCCTAATTGTTCTCTGAATGATATATAAGGCTCAATGAATCTTTTTGCGATGAGTTGACCAACAACAAAAACGGTTACGCCGGTCAGAACAGTTACGGCAGCAGACGAACTCATAATTGTACCTAGTGACTGAATCATGGGGGTTATCCTATCTGGAGGGCAACTGCCTGTCTACTGTACAGAAAATGCTGTATGTCCAGTCAACCGAAGAATTATACTGACAACAATGATCATCACAGGAAGAACGAGTAACAGATGGCGACTGCGGGAACTTCCCGCCTCCCCCCAGGTGTGTAACTATCTTATGCTCACATCTATCAGTGGACATGTGATGCTAACTTTACTACCGATTTTTACGGTTACGTTTATTAAGTTCTGGAAGGTAAGTTATTCCGGTAGTATTATCAAGGCAATAAAAATTCTGTTGTAACTTAATGAAGTTAATGTATTTATAAGGAATTTCAATGGCAGTCACTGATGTGGATTTCGAGCTAAAGATAGAGTCTGGAGCTAACTTGGTTGATATGGAGTACGGACTGGAAACCATGACGGGGTTTTCAGGTGCCATTGCTATTACCACTGATTGTATTTTGTCTAATGAAGTACCATCAAAAATGAGCTATTCTGATAATGTTAGGGCAAAGCTAATGGGAGCTTGTATTGGGTCATATAAGCAAGATTTTAAGCTTGTTATTTCAGACCCTGTGAAAAGTGCTAACTTAAAAAGAATAGGTAACTCTGTTTTATCTGAGTTAATAACGTACTTTATTTGTGAAGCTATGTATGTTGAACCCCCAGCTTTAACCAAGAAGGCTGAAAAAGTATTATCTAAAATGGAAAAAATAGAAAGCAAAGTAATAGATAGGATTTCTGAGCGAGTGAAAGATATGCATAAAATTTCCCGTTCTAACAAATACCCTGTTGTTTTGAAAAGAAAGACGAAGTTGAGGAATTTTAAGCTTTTTGAAATAAATGAAAATACTGCAAGCAATCTTTTTAATCTAACTACGGATAGTAACTCTATTGAAATAGATGCTATCGTTACAAGATTTAATTCTTTCACAGGGAACGGGCGACTTCTTGCTGATGGCGATTCAGTTACTATACCATTTAGTTTCTCCGGTCCCTATAGTAAGGTAAAGGCGTCAACAAAGAGGCTTATGTCCGAGAATCTTCACGATAACAACGCTGTTGCTGATGAGTTAATAACGAGATTAAAAATAACAGCCAATGCTAAGCGTAATACGTCAGGGGACATAGTTAAGTACATGATATTGGGTGCAAGTAAGCCATGAGTAAGCGCTTGTGGTTAGTTGTTTTTATACTGGCTTCACTGGCCTTTTTTAGTGTTTTTGCTGTATATTTTTTATGGTTTAAAGCCTGTCTTGATTTTCACTTGTCTAAAAGTCCTGAAGTATGGGGGCAATTCGGTGATTTTGTTGGTGGCGTATTAAATCCGATACTTAGTTTTATCACGGTTGTGATATTGATAATCACCACCATTTACCAGCAAAAACAGTATGAGAACTCAGAGAAAAGAGAGTTAAATAAAAGGTTCGATGATAGGTTTTATGGAATGATCTCTTACCAAAGAGATTTGGCGGCTAATTTTAAGCTCGCTTTGCCTGGAGGTTCTGATGCAGATGTGAAAGATGTCATTACTTATGTTGAAGATGTTTTTTTTAATACTAACGACCATTCTTATATTAATTCCCAAGGGTTTAAAGAAACCATCTTTCCAGTTGTAAGGGCATTTTATATTTTGATCAAGATGATTGATGAGTCATCCGAGGATGAAGTGAGTGCAAATATTGCATCAAAGTATTACGAATGGGTGATTAACTTATCTGATTATCATTTTTTGAGGCTCGTTTTCTTTTGCTCTTTTTATTATGATAATATATCTTCATTCACTTATATAAGGTCGAATAAAAATATTATTAGTAGTTTGACAACGATGGGGTGGGACGTATACATATATGAAATAAATAAAAGAAAGCAACAGCTAGGTATTGCTTGATTCTCTCGTAGAATGTGTCGTCTGGCTGAACGAAAAAACCGCCTTGGTGGGCGGTTTTTCAAAGGTTTATGGAGTTGGCGCTCGTTGAACCGAGGTAACTGGCTTGGAGGAGCGCAGCCTCCAAAATAACCTGTATGTCCAGGTGATGCGGGAAATCTTATTCAAATTATCTGGTGCGGTCGCAGCTGGTAAAAGCGTTGGCCAACGCGCTCGATACAAAGCCGGCGTTTAGATGATTTGTTATTTTACAGTGAGTTATGTCATTTCTGCCGAGGAGAATATTGGTGAGTTTTTTTGAAAAATATCACAGTACGTTAAAGGGCAGGAAGCGGTTCACTTCCTGCCCTTAGTTACGTTTCCGCTGTCATCAGTCGATGAACTGGCGAATCAGTTCCAGAATTGCAATCAGCGCGTTTGCAACGGCGACCACAGCCCTGAGAACGATGATTAACAAATTAATCATCCGTTTCTCCAGTAAAACTGGAGGAAATCACCGTTGCTTACTCATACACTGCCTGTCACAACGGCTCTCTCGCATTGTTAGGTGTAGAGTGACCTCCTCCTGCCAGAGCACCGAATACAGCACCACCTGTTTATCCAGCCAGGACTTTAAAATCGTTCATACCCGCAGATACGGGAAGAGCAGGATTGCAAGTCAACTACATGACTAACTGACTGATTATACGCTACACAAAACACCCGTTACACCACTAAATGTGGTTCCTTAACCACATTTAGTTGCTTTACAGCACCATAGTGAATAAAATGTAAACGTTAGGTGTAGAGTAACCTTCTCCGGTCAGAGCCACCAACTCAAGGCTGGAATACACAAAAAAGCCCGATTACCAGTCGGGTTTTTTTGTGCCTGTTGTTCAGTTGTACTTCCGTTTTTTCCCCTTCATTTGAGGGATTTTTCTTTCATTTTTTGTTGCGGCCAATACTGCTGATCGCGTTGGCCAACAGAACGATGCCGTTACCGGCATTATCATGAATCCCGTTTTTTCAGTAAGTTGCAGCATACAAAGTAATTAAAAAAACGTCATTTCTTGTTGATGTATGCAGTAGCGGTGATGCGCTACGTGAAATCTGAGATTTTGTCAAAGGAATTACACACGAGATTTCACAAAGAAGAGGTTTATCGCGTAGCTTTAACATTGTTAAGACGCTTTTTTAGCCTGTTTTGAACAGAACTATCTATAGTAATAGGACACACTCCCACGCTATATGCCGTTTAACTCCAAGAAATGGCAATATGATAAAATACGCTTTCTCATAAATGAGGACTTCTAATGACGATTACGGCCTACTCCAAAACGTTCAAGCGTGAACTTGATGCCAGGCAGTTGAAAAATCTTTTTGATGAAAATAATGCCGATTCAGCGCTGAGTTTCCGGGACTTTGTAAAAGCAGATATTGAATGCCCAGCCTGCAATGTTTCTGGTGGCCATTATGTTGTAGAAGCTAAATCGCAGTCGAAAGGCAATGTTGTAAAGCAGGCTCATTTTGCATTTCGCGACAGCCTGGGAAAAGATACTCATCTTCCTTTCTGTGATTTTTACACTGGTTCAGACAAGCTAAATGTCGTTGCTAACGACGGGCGTGTTGATTTCATGCGTTCTGGCTCTGAAGCCACGCAACTGATCGGCTTAATGGTCTGTGCCGGGATTGAAGCCAATATATTCTCTCAGCAAGACATTCGGAACATGCGACAGTGGTTCCTAGACTTGCGTGAGCAAGGTTCGTTTATCTTCAATCTGAATCCACATATCGTACAGATTGCCAGAGCTTCTCTGATAAGAAACAAAAGAAATAGAGATCAATACATTGTTGATGTCAGTGAAACTGAGAATAGTTGGTTTGATATTGATAATGAAGTCTACCAGTCGCTTTACTTCAAGTTTCCCGAGTTGGCTTTGGATCATCGGGATAATCCCGAACTATGGGGGATAAGGCTTAAAGGGGTTGTCACTAAAGCTAAAAGCATTATTGTGAAGGACTCGGGTACATCCACATTTGATAGGTCAATCCTTTCTGAAAAATATCAGTTGGCAACACAAGTTGCATCACTGGTTAGAAGTACTCATCCACGGCTACGCGTACTGTTAGGATACACAACCAACGCTCTGAGGAGTAGCAATCCACTGATAGCATTTGCAGCGCTTCTGCTGTTTGTATCTGATTGGGATGTTACAGTCGCTGAAAAGAAGATTAAATCGATATTGGCCGTAGAAACAGTGACTGACATTACCGCTGGTAATGTGGTTGGCATGAACCCTTTCATCCATTATAGCGCGTGGATCTTGGTTAAAGCCCTGCATGAGCTGCAATCTGAGCTGGAGTACAAAGTTGATTTTGACGCTGAGTTTAACTTCGAAAAAGAAAGACTGATGAAACTATATTTTCCTAGTGATCCATAAACGTTTCTGAGTTAAATGAAGATACAGAGACTTCGTAAGAACATTAAAGAAGCATAATTTTATAACTGACAAATTTGTAGTCAAAGGCGAAGTTTATGATTAATGTACGCAAGCAAAACAAGCCCTCTTATGAATGTATGATGAACGCAGAAACAGCATTGGCGTTGTGTAAGCGAGCATCTGAAAATGAATTTAAAGAATACCACTGCTCAACAGGGTTGGTATTTTTAGCTTTCGCTGTAGAGGCTATGTTCATTTTTTATCGGAGGCAGGTTGATCCAACTTATGATAAGAAGAAAGACAAAACTTGTCGTAAGGATTTTCATAAAAAGACTCTAAAGATGTGTGGAATTGATGACCTGATGGGGCTTAATGATTACCAAATCATCAGGAAATGCCTGCGTTTAAGAGATGAGATTGCCCACGGTGATTTTTTTGAATCATCTTTTGATTATGTTCCGAAGGACTTAGATGTTCATGATAAACAAATTATTGATATAACGTCCAAATCTTCAAAACAATTCCGAGATGTAACATTAAAAATACTTGAAGAAGGAATTAAGTCAGCGAAGAATATTGATGATTTCATCTGTGATAATGGTTACAAAGCCGATGAGAAAACCGAAAGAGAGTATTTACCTAAGCTCCAACCTGCATTCGGTGTTACTGGAATATCTGTTTGGTGAAAACGATATTGGGTATCATTACCTGCATTCCCGGTATGGGAGGGAATGAAAAAAGGCCGCTAACGCGGCCTCATATGGTAAATAACCCTACTTATATAAAAAATAACCGTTCCTCATTCCAGCGTTCAGGAAATCCCATTGATGCATAGAATAATTTAGATACCGGATATTTGTCGAAAAGAGCCTGAATATCTTCTCCAAACTTTTCAAACCCGAATGCGCTTAACATATTCTGAATAACGGCAAGAGATGTGTATATACGGTTACGCTGATCCTGGTTTGTACCATTCATTTTCACAAGCGGAATTTCAGGATTAAGTAAATTCTTCACCGACTAGAACTAATCAACTGGCTCCTTTAAGGATTTCGGTCTGGAAAACCAGTAAAACCGTATGTTTCTAGCAGTCCTTCGGGGCGGCTTTTTTGTGAGCGAAGAACAGAATAAATGTTCTGTTCAGCTTTGAGGTGTACCACTGGGCTGTATCCTTCAGGACACAGGGAAAAATCTTACTTCAGTTCGTACTGTAATTCTCTCTCGGTCACCAGGGGGGCTTCAGTACAGCGAAGATGATATTTTTCAATGATCTCTTTGGCTGACAGTGAGGGAGCTATTCTACTGAGCTTACCGCTGACCACGTTGTTCATGCCGGACATACACTGTTCGGCACTTTTAAAGGTAAGTAGCGCCTCGGGCCTACATACGTTCTGGCCTTCCTGACTGGTAAGGCACAATGAACCGACCAAAACGAACATTGAAATCATGACTGAATCTCCTTATTTTTAATAACGCCCTCCAGAAAAAGGAGGGCTGTAGAATCACTTCTCGATGAGAAACTCATCAAGGGAGCGACCGCAAGCCAGGGCTTCAGCAATCGGTTTCGGCGCACGTCCACGACCAGACCAGTATTTAGTTTCGCCATTTTCTTCAAATTGATACTTGGGTGGCGCTTTTGGTAACGTTTTTTTACGTGATTTTGGTGTGTCTTCGGACAGACCAAGCAGTTCTTCCGGTGAGAAACCCTCTCCGGCGATTAACTGAAGCAGTTCCTGACGTTTCCGTTCACGCTCTGCTCGTTCAGCCGCTTCACGTTCAGCATCTTCACGACGTTCTTCAATAACAACGTTGAGCTTTTCCTGCATTTCGAGCAACTGCTCAAAATCAACTTCACGGGCAAAAACACGCAATGAACGAATATTCATCATAGTCCGGCTGATAATGCCGTATTCATCTTCTTTAGTCAGTTCGCTCATAATTAATCCTCTTGTTTAGTGGACGTACTTCCAGACACCGGAAGGAACCTTATCATACAGTTTATTCATAACCAGTTCTGCACGGCGATGATCTGCGGCAGAATAAAATGCCTCTGATTCTGATAAAGGCAGTTTGTAACGGTTAATCTCAATAACTTTTTCAAGAGTATCTCTTGATGTACATTTTCTTAACTGAAAAAGCCATTCCTGCTTTGTTTTCACTTCTTAGCCCTTGCCGGAAAACCCAGCTTCCCTGTTTTCTTATCCTCAAGGACAAGAACTGTATCATACGTTCCACCACTTTTCTTTTTAAATCCCTTAATCAAATCGGTTTTCCCTGATTTAACCAGTTTTTCGGCCTGTGCCTGGGTGATTTTCTTACCAGAAAACTCACTCCAGATTTTAAATTCACATCCGGTACAGAAATAACCTTTCGGCCTGATAACAATATGTTTACCACAGGAAGGGCAGGGAGAGTCCAGGTGTTGAAACTGCCCTGCTGGCGCAGCGGGTTCAATCTTCATCTTGCCCAGGTCAACATCAGAAATCATGCCTGTCAGTTCACCGTACAGCTCATTAATAAACTGTTCAACCGTCAGGTCGCCATTTTCAATGGCAGACTGTTTTTCAGACCATAATGCTGTCATATCAGGATTAACCGCTATACCTGGCAGGGCATCAATAAGCGCATATCCGGTATCAGTCGGAATAAGTTTCCCTTTTTCCAGAGTGATATAGTTTCTCTTCTTCAGCGTTTCCAGAATGGCTGCACGGGTAGCTGGCGTACCAATACCGCCATGTTCATCTTTTTTGTCTTTATCCTTATCTTTCAGTAATTTTTTAATCGTTGGATCAGTGACAAAATCCGCGACACGAACAAGCGCAGCAAGCAAGGAGGCTTCGGTGAATAACGGCAGCGGTGTTGTTTTCTTCTCATTAACAACAACTTCTTTTGTCGTCAGTGTTTCTCCTGTGCGAATTTTACAGAGCAGTTCAAAAGCGGAATCATCATTATCTTCTGATTCACCTTCGTCTGTGATTTCCGCGCCAAGAAACGCCTCAAATCCGCTGTCAGTTGTTTTTCTGGCACGGGCATAGAACGACTCATCACCACACTGAATGGCAACCGATACTTCCTGGTATGCTTTTTCAGGCATGAACTGAACAAGATAGTGTTGTGCGATCGCCAGGTAAACATTGCGCTCGTCGGTGCTGAGTGCGTTAACATCAGGCACACTGGAGGTCGGGATTATCGCAGTATGCGCAGTCACCTTTGCACTGTTAAACGCTTTGCTTTTACGTGAAGAATCAATATCCAGCGACTGAGGAAAGACTGATTTCAGGGCATCGATAACCTGCGGCGCTTCACTGAATTGTTCATCAGAAAGATATGAGCAATCTGAGCGGTTATACGTAATTGCTTTATATTTTTCACGTAGTTGTTGCGTAATATCCAGCGTTTTTTGTGCCGTCATTTTAAACTTCTTGTTCATGTATTGCTGGAGTCTGACCAGGTTAAACGGCAACGGCGCAGCCGTTTTTTTATCATCAGTTGCTGCTGCTTCAACTGTAGCCGGTTTTCCTGCAAGGGATGCTGCCGTTCCGTCTGCCCACGCCTTATCAAGTAATTTACGGTCGGTCAGCGGAGCAAATTCACCTGGTTTCCAGTTCGCCCTGAGAACATCAGCACCACGCTGAAAAACTCCGGTCATGGTGTAGTAAAAACTGGATTTATGGTTCTGGTTAGCACGGGTACGATTCACAATCAGGCCAAGAACGGGTGTCTGGACGCGCCCGACAGACAGAACGCCCTGATATCCTCTGGCTTTTGCAGGAATGGTGTAAGCACGCGTCATGGAGAATCCATAGACGGCATCGGCAACTGAACGCGCCAGCGCCTTAAGGTAAAGCCCTTTGAAATCACGATTATCTTTAAGATTTGCCAGTGCCTTTTTCACTGCCGGAAGCGTGTTGTCGTTTATCAGAACGCGCTTCACGGGTTTTGTGTTTCCTGCATATTCCAGGACTTCATCAACAAGTAGCTGTCCCTCATCATCAGGATCGCCAGCGTGAACAATTTCAGTCACGTCTCCACGTCTGATAAGTTCGAGAATCGTTTTAACCTGTTTTGCTGCACTTTCAACAGGCTGATACTTCACGGGATAAAGACGTAAAGGAAGCGTTTCAACCTTCCAGGCTTTGTATTCAGGATTATAGTTTTCCGGCGGTTGTGATTCGATAATATGACCAAAACAGTTAGTCACAATGGCGTTATCACTTTCAAACCAGCCATCATGCCGGGTAAAATTGCCACCAAGTGCCTTAACAATATCATTTGCTACTGCGGGTTTTTCTGCGATAAAAAGTCTCATTTTGTTATCCTTTACATTGAATTAATCTGTTTGCACAACGAATAGCGCGTTCTTCTGATACTGCCTGTTGCCAGTTATCTTCACTTACAGGTTGTCTGAATCTGCGCTCACAGCCATTAAAGGCAAAAATTCCCTCACGGTTAAGTATATTCGTTGCGATATCCTGGTCTTTAATTCTCAAAAAGGCTGTTACAGCAAAACCAGAATATGAAGCAATTTTTGAAATGATGCATTCATCAGCTTTTATTAATGCGGCAAAAGGAACTATCTTTTGATGTCCACACGAAATCAAAGGGAGGGTGTGAATATCATAATAAGCTATTGAATGACAATCCATGCGGGTATCATCAATAGCTGCCAGCCAGAATCCTGTCTGGTCTTTTATTTTTCTGCTAATATCTGAATCTGAAACACCAGGATTTAATAAATATCCACCATAGCAGACATGGAAGGGGTGAACAGATTCATCAATATCAGGAAGTTCTTTTACCGGATTTTCTTTCCAGTCCTTCAGAACACCAAATTCAAGAGCATCCAGCAAAAATTTTCGTTCCAGCGCATCAACTAATGCATATTGCATGTGTTAATCCTCCAGGTAACTTAAATAGTCAGGTTGCGCCCCGTTCTTTTTATAAAGCTCTTCCCTTTCCTCTATATCTTCATCTGCTTCCTGCACGCTCAGATCAAGGGTTCCTTTCAAAAAGGCACGAGCATTTTTTATTACATCCACTGATAATTCATTTTTGGTTCCGCGAATCATTCCGATTGCGATATTAATAATTTCCTTGATTTCAGCCGGAGTCGTTCTGTCCAGCACTGCGCCAAGCTCTTTAAGGTCAATTTCTACATCTTCTGGTAAGTACATTTTGGCGCAAGCGGCAGCAGCTTTGGTTCTGAAAGCACCTACAGAGATTATCCTGTCAATTCGACCTGGACGTTTCCTAATACGTGGGTCGATGCGTTTTGGATAGTTTGTAGAAAAGATCACATATGTACCTGCGACATTTCGCGGTGTATCAGCTCCATCAAGAAAACTTAACGTTCCGGCATCAGCCCGATAAAGTTCATCAACCTCTTCAGCTATAATAATGACGGGTATTTTCTTCTGAGCAGCGGCGTAGCAAACATCTTTAAAGTAATCATCGGCATAAACAAAAACATACTTATCCTGATACTTTGCCCCCAAAGCTTTTGCGATAGTTGTCTTGCCTGTTCCTGGGGGGCCAGTAAAGAGCACTTTACGCATACCTGACTGACCATACCGGGTATAGAAATCAATATCAGAAAAGAACTGATTAAAGTCGTTTTCCAGCTCGTCAAATTTTGGATGAACTGAGAAACGCATAGCATTTTCAATTTCCTCCTTTCTTGCCTTACCGTGATAATAAACACCATCATAGTACCCAAGTTTCCAGATACCTTTACGTGGTAATGAGCGGTTTAATTTAGCGCGTCCTGCCTCGCAAAGATTGTGGAGCATTGACATACTTTTAGTAGTCCCAACGGCGTACTCCATCCTGACTTTAGAGTTAAGAATGAAGCGAATAATATGAACAACTTCATTTTGACCAAGATGAATCCTGTATGCACCAGAACCATCTTTGAACATAAGTTTTTTAATTCTCCCGGCTTTAGCCATAACAGGGCTACTTCCCGTATGAATAACGGTTGAAGCAACAGGTTCGATATCCAGATTCGAATAAATTTTACGATTCTTTCTGTTTATAAAAATCTCTGCCACTTTAGGATAGTAATCACAATCCTTTACGACAGTTCCAAAATTATCTTCACCGTAATATTCTTTGTGAAGCCGTAAAGCCTGCTCTACCAGAGTTAATTTACCCATAAGCGCACCATGTATATTTAAAACCGTGACACTGCCTGAAATTTATTTAAGGTAGTGGAGGGGTTGGACAAGCAACGCGCGTCAGTTCTGTTTATGTCGCCATTCCCACGGTGGAACCGGATTACTGTCAGCCCATAAACCTCGTTTTTGTTCCTGCGCTTCCCGTTGCAGAGCCGGTAATGACTCATCCGCGTTGTAACGTTCATATACCCATGCAGCACCAGACTTAACCATAAAGCGGCTGGCATCTGTGCCGTTCGTCGTGAACACACGACCGATAATGCGTCCGTAGCGGTCTCTCTGCGTATACGTCACAGTAACAGGCTGTGCTGCAAGCAGAGCTTTAAGCTGATTTGCTGACCAGCGCCCGAAAGCCTGTTTTTTCTCCGGTGCATCGATGTTTGCCAGGCGAATCCTGACAGGCTTTTTGTCCTGTTTGTCCTGTAAAACTTCGATGGTATCGCCATCGAGAACACGAATAACTTTCCCCTGGATTTCCAGGTTTAATGTGAAAACACCAGGTATTCCACCTGCATTTGCAGACTGAAAAACAGTAAACAGAAAAATAAATGTTATTAATATAATTTTCATAAAATACTAACGCCCTTCGGTTGTTCAACCCCGCAAAATCCAGATTAAAATCTGGAATCTGCGAGGTTATCATTGATGATTACTTACAACCTTCTGACCAGCCAATACGATTCATGGCTGGAGAACAATCAGATTTAACTAATTTACCTTTCATCCATTCAGCTTGTTTTTTCCCCGCATCGGTATTCTCATAGCTTTGTCTTTCCATATTACTTGCACCAGTTTTCTGACTGTTAGCCGAGTTCTGTTTTGCAAAAGCAGAAAAGGTCGTCAGTGACAGAATCATTGCATAAACCAATGGTTTCATTTTTATCTCCTTTCACATAGATAATTTATTACCAGCCACCCGCAAAACCTGCGCCAAGTACAGTGTTATGAGATGAATCCCATGAAACATTAAGGCGCACGTTTGTGTTTAATGACGTTTTATATTGAATGCCTGCTGCAATCGCATTTCCATTCTGATAATTACCAACACCAATACCATATGAGAAACTATTTTCAGCAACATACGGGATTGATGATATTGCTGTTACACCTGCAATACCGGCATTAAGGCGTTTTTCCGCACGTTCAATTTTACTGTTTAATTGTTCGAACCGCTGATTTGACTGATTGCTTAACTGACTGAATCGGTTATCTGTATAGTTATTCGCATTTTGTTCAGCTTTATCGGCTGCATTTTGAGCATACTGTATGCTTTGCTCATATTTTTCATTGGTATAACTGATACCTTGTTGATATTTCTTATCCGTATAGTTGTTTGATGTGCTGATTGCCTCATTTTTGGCATTGTTGATATTGGTATTCAACTCTGTCTTCGTGTCACTGATTTTATTGTCAGTGTAGCTATTTGATGAGCTGATCGCGTCGTTCTTTGCCTTGTCGATACTGGCGTTCAGCTCCGTTTTCGTATCACTGATTTTATTGTCAGTGTAACTGTTGGATGAACTGATCGCGTCGTTCTTTGCCTTGTCGATACTGGCGTTCAGTTCTGTCTTCGTGTCACTGATTTTGCTGTCAGTGTAACTGTTGGATGAACTGACCGCTTCGTTCTTCGCCTTGTCGATACTGGCGTTCAGTTCTGTCTTCGTGTCACTGATTTTGTTGTCAGTGTAACTGTTGGATGAACTAATCGCGTCATTCTTCGCCTTGTCGATACTGGCGTTCAGTTCTGTCTTCGTGTCACTGATTTTGCTGTCAGTGTAACTGTTCGACGAATTGATCGCGTCATTCTTCGCACTATCAATATTCGTATTCAGTTCATTTTTAGCATCTGTAATTTTATTGTCTGTATAGTTGTTTGCGTTCTTTTCTGCCGCTTCGGCTTTTTCTGCCGCATCCTGGATTGCCTGGTTAGCTGTCGATTGAGCATTTTGAGCAACCGTATTAGCAGAGTTCGCTGTATTTTGCGCCGTATTCGCTGTGTTCTGTGCATTTTGGGCCGCTGAATTAGCCTCATTTGCTGTTGCCTGAGCTTTATTCGCGGCTGTTTGCGCGTTTTGCGCAGTAGACGCAGCAGTATTCGCGACAGACTGCGCATTTTGGGCTGTAGAAGCAGCACCATTTGCAACATTTTGAGCATTCTGTGAGTTTGACAGCGCACTATTGGCTATGCCTTTTACACCATCAACACAATCCGAAATATTAAGAGTTTCCTTGTTACCTGTAAGGTAATACTCACAATCTGCATATGCACTACCAGCAGATAAGCACAATAAAACAGCTATAATAGATTTGGTTACTTTCATTTCTAACCTCAGTGATTGTAACTAATCATCACATTCCGTTGGCGCGGTATGTGATACTTGCAGTCCCCTGATACCCGTTGGCGCGGGTATCAGGTTTTAATCAGCCTCTGACGCGACCAAACTTACTCATGATCAGTGAGATTGCAGCCGGGTCTGCAGTTGAACACTGATTTAAAAAATTCTTACGGAGATCAAATGTTTTACCCCAGCGGATTTTCCCCTTTTTCTTTTCAACATTTTTAAAAAAATCCTTTTCTGCACTACTGCACTCACTCCCTCCGCTACTACCGACAGCTTTACCATAAAGACAAAAAACGGATTTACAGGGATCAGCCGCATACGTTGGCGCTGTAAACAAGGACACAGTAAAAATTACGATTAGACCTTTGCATATCCTTTTCATGGCAACCTCTGAACATTTATTCTCGAAAGGGAGATTTCAACATAGTCATTATTCAACCATCTTTTTAGTGGCTGATATTCAATAACACCTGTTGCACCATTTTTTCTTAGCCAGTCTTTCGCAGACCAGTAACTATCAAAAGAAGATGTCCTTACAACTATTTTTTCAGAGTGGGCAACTGCATAAAAAACAGAATCATCGTAAAGACGATTTTCTGGTTTAAAATCAGGCAACACCTTACTCCATAAAGAATTTATATTATCTGATTTAATAACGTTAGATGTTGGTGTCCAGTTCATTATTTGTGTATTCATAACTTCAGGCCGTTTTTCCCATTCAACCTGTGGCGGTTCAGGTGGAGAGGAACAGGCGGTGAGGAGAAGAATACTGATCATAAGTATTTTTTTCATAGCAAAACCTCAGACTCCAGCTCCCCTACGGAGAGCATTTTTTCTTTTGACGGATATTTAAGCCCTTTCACACCAAATATTTTTTTCGTCTTATTTAGTTCCATCGTCAATGATGCCAGTTTAGGACTGACCTTCATTAACCTGTCCATAAAATACGGATCAAGGTAATAAAGTGCCTTTTCTGCTTTAACAGGGTTCTCCCCCTTCAGGATGATAAACTCTTCTTTAAAGTCCAGCGTTCCCAGCTCCTGTGGAAGCACCAGTGCTCTTCGGGCTTCACTTTCTGATTCGCCCTGTGAAGCTGATCGTCCCCGGCTCTTGCTTGTGCTCTTTGATGTGGTTGTAATATACCCAAGTTTTTCTGATATCTTCGCGGCATCATCCTCTTCGCTGACAGCATAGATAATACGGCATGGATGAGCACTCATCAGCGTTTTGGCTCCCTCAATACCATAGATTTCATTTAGCTGACTGATATTCTGATAAATCGTCAGCAGTTTAAGTTTAAAACCTGCAATATACCCTGACCCCTTTTTAATAATTGGCATATAACCAATCGAAGGGAACTCATCAAGAAACATCAGGCAGTCATGTTTCAGGGTGGGATCAAAATCAGGATTTTCACGCAATGTCACTTCAACAACGAAGTTGAAAAACAGGTTCAGAAAATCGTAAGCCAGAGATATATCTTCCGCATTAACACCGACATAAACAGTGATATCTTCCCGTCGCAACTGACGGAGATCGAAATCATTACCATCAGTACATTTACGAACGGTTGGGAGATAAAACAGGCTCATTTTCTTACGGAAAGAACCATCAATGCTTGAACGCTGTTCATCTTCCGTTTCGTGATATTCCCTGATTTTGGTCAGGGCATCGCGCAAATGATACAGCGCGTTTTCATCAAGTCCGTTTGTTCCCTCCAGTTCTTCCCGCTTACTGAGTATCAGTTCCCGGTCAATATTGCTGTACAGGTCGACGACAGAACCTATTGAGAAAACGGGTTTAAGCCCGAACTCATTAAGCCAGGACGGCTCATAGTTAATAAAGAAATGAAGCAACTTAGCCAGTCCTGTCCAGTACTGACCAGCAAGGTTATTAAAGTGCGCTTCTGCCCCTGTCATGCCGTAAGACGGAAACAGAATTTCAATCAGTTTAAGCAGATCCTTAGCACCACTCTCTGCTTTTAAATCAATATAGAAAAGGGGGTTAAACTGATGTGTCTTACTGTTGAATGGGTCGAGAAGATAAACTTTATTACCCAGCAGTATTTCACGCACCTTACTGGTGATTTTCCACAATTCCTGTTTTGGATCTAACGCAATAAGAGAGTGTTTTCTGACCAGAAGATTAGGGATACCAATGGCGGCACCTTTACCGGCGCGGGTTCCTGCACCAAGAGATACAAAATCCGGGGCGGTATACCACAGATATTTTCCTTTATACGCGCCGACCAGAATATCCGTATCATTTTCTGTCTCCCACTTAAGCAGTTTTGATTTTTTTAAATCATTGTCACTGGCAAACTTCGCATCACCATAAAGAGCAACATCCATTTTATTCAGTTGCCAGATAACAAAAACAGGCACAATGAGAGACGAAACCATACCTGACAAAAGAGAGGGTATGGCAGTCAGTCTGATATCTGTACGTATATTACTCTCTGTTATTATTTTCCAGAGCAACATGGAATCAAAATTTTTCCATATATACAGTGGTGTTTTTCCGTTCAGGAAATAAACAGCAACAGAACCAGCATAATAGGTCACGAGACACATAACCAGACCGATAAAAACCCACTGGCCTTTATCTGGAAGTTTTAAAGACATAATCACTCCTTCAGTTTTCTGAAATAATCATCAAAATGAAGTTGTCTGTAGTAAATGCCGGAAGCGAACCGAAAATCTTCATCATCAAGGTATTTAATACTCATGATAATATCAATATTACTCAGTACACGTCTTAAAATGACATTGAATGGTAGATTCTGACATTCAGGATTCATATAACATCGCTGGACAATCCCAAGCACGGCATATTCAGGACTACTTTCGTGAACGGTGGTAATGTTTCCTGAATGGCCTGAACTCGATGCTTTCAGAAAATCCCATGCCTCAGCTCCCCTGATTTCTGTCATCAGAATCCTGTCCGGATTCATACGAAAACAGGAACGCAGAAGACTCGCTGAGGTAATAACCTTACTCTCACCCTCTGCCGGATAGTAAAGTTTTACATGGTTTTTATGGAATCTGAATTTTGCCTCATCAGTATCTTCAATAGAAATACACCGCAGATGATGCGGTATATATTCCAGACAGGCATTTGCAAAGGTGGTTTTACCTGACCCTGTCCCTCCACAGAAAACTATCGTTTTCCCCTGACTCAGTGATTCAGGTATAACCCTTTCAAAATATCCGGAAGTGATTAAAGCAGAAATATTATCTTCCATAACAGAGTCACCACTTAAACCACTGACGCGTGAATAAAATCCCTGTTTTATAAATTTGTCATGACTGATAAAAATACCAGACGGCTTACGGATTGTTATAGAAACAGTATCTTTTTCAGTTGCCGGTGGGATCACAACCTGAACACGTTCTCCACCCGGAAGCGTGGCAGAACGCAGGGGATATTCAGGAGTCACAGAACCGCCGTCATGAAAATCGGCCAGTGTGGATGCAAAAGAAAGACAATCACTGTAACTCATCCTTTGTTCATACCATTGCCACTTTCCCCTGACCTTTATAAATATTTCTCCTGGTCGGTTAACAGCGATTTCCGTGACACCATCAATCTCATTCAGCCAGTGATAAAAATAGTCGTTAACCACATCATAAATCAGATGTCTGTTTTCGTTATTCACATTACCCCCCTTTCATTTTCAGTTTATAAATACCTGAAAAATCCAGATCCTGACCGACAATCAGAGTAATAATTTCTCCCTGATTTTTATAAAGCGTTGGCGGGATATTCACACTATTAGAAAATGCTTCGCGTGCTATATCAGCAAAAGCCTGGCGGCTGTTAGCTGTATAGTCCGTCTGACTGTCCCTGTTATTCTGAGCAATACCACTGGCCGCCTGACTTAAATCCGGTATCATCCCGACCATCATTGCACCAAGAAAACGTTCACTGAAATGAGTGTCAATCCAGCCAGAAGCACCGGCTTCGCCTAACGCGCCAGCCGCCTGTGAGTCAACCAGGGGAATATCAATAAAAGGCTTACTGCGGGTACGTAGCTTATAAGCCATAACAAACACACGCCCTTGCCCATGATTTAAAGACCCGGCCTTATACATCAGTTTTGCGGCGGTTCCTCTTTCGATAAGTTTTACATTGCCACTGGCGCTGTATATATCACTGTTGACCGTACATTCCAGTTTCCCCGCCAGGTCAGAAACAAAACGCCTGTCCAGTGAACAGGGAATTGATGTCCCTTCCGGGATAAACAAATTTGGGTCATATGGAAGTTTCGTTATTTTCGCCAGTGGCGCAGATTCTGTAGCCTGTGCGGTTGCTTTTGCTTCATCCTTTTTATCGCTTTCTGGCTCACTGGCCGCAGTATGTGAAACTGACGTTCCCGCTGAACTGCTGCTGTTTCCTGCCTGGCTGCCATCAAGAGAAACGTCAAGTGCACGGCTGAAGCTCTGCTGTTTATTTTCCGGCGGTTCAGTCTTTTCAGAAGAAATGACTTTTTCTTCCTCTGGTTTCTCTGTTTTTTTCTGTGCGGTATTAAAAGGATCGATATCTTCGCTCAGTCCGGTCTGACGTTTAGCCGCTCCGGTTGCAAGCGGCTGACTTGCGGGTTTCTCATCCCCTGACGACACAGAACGGATAATGGACGGGATATAATAAACAGAAACACCGGCAGCAAGCAGAAGAAAACCCACGACGAGGATAATCATCCCTTTACGTGATTTTTTAAGTTTTTCAATACCAAGCTGCAATGCTGGCTTGCCAGGCTCTTCTTCCGGAGTCTTCCCGGCCTGTTCCAGTTCTTTCTGTCTGCGTTCCCGTAGCTGCTGTTCAATTTCGGTTGCAGTCGGGATTTTATTTTCCTGTTCAGTCACTGGATCACCTCTTTCTTAACATCCGGGGATACCGTATCTCCGGCTGGTAAACGTACTTTTCCGAAGCCCTGGTTCTCAATCCCCACCACCTGCTCACCAAGACGTAAAACAAAACGCTTATCAACCGGTACGCCAACAACCGTAAAACTCCCGCTCTGTTTAATCACAGGATTGGTAAGAGTCTCCTGCATACCGTTCATCACAAAGACGCTGGGAATTTTCTTTAACTGACTGAAGCCGAACCAGGTATGACGACCATCGTCATATGCATAATCAGGGCTGATATCCTGGCTGCCTTCAGCAACCCGCTTCCAGTACTGCCAGTTACGGGGCGATTTCGCATTTTCCAGGGAACGGTTGATTGCCTGTTCCTCCAGGCGTCTGGCAAGAGCCTCTGTGCGTTTCTTCTCAATTTCGGCCTGTTCCTTCCGGCGTTCCTGCGGATACTGGTAATTCACCACAAACGCAATTTTCTCCGGCTGTCGGAACGTTCTAGCGTTCAGCTCCATGCTGTAATTACGTTTCGTGGTGCGAACAAACAGATTCGTTCGCCAGCGTTCAAGCTCATTTTCCGGGTCAAGAGCAACACTGACGGATTCAGAAGAGGTATTACCGTTTTCATCCGTATTATTTTTCTGAACAGTCTGTTTAACAGGACGAACTTCCAGGTATACCAGGTTATCTTCTTTATTAACCGCCCATCCCTGCGGAAAACCAGTTCTGGCACTGATAACTGTTTCATCTTCATCAAATACCAGTGTGGTGGTGTATCCAACGGCACTGTTAATTATGGTGGTATTATTGGGGTTATAACTGACTATCTGATTGCGTGGGTCAAAGCGACTGCCTGAAGGAAGAACAGCAGCATGACAGACGTGCGCCGCCATCAGAAGCGCCATAATTAACGCTCCTTTATTCATTTTCATATTATTAACCTCTGGCTTCTTTATCGCGAACGTAGCTTGTTACAACGAACTTAAGAGGATTGTTATTACGTTCCCCCGACACCATTTCAACCTGCGGTTCGATACGATAAGTCAGGCGAACATTCCAGAACTCCTGGCGGGTTTGTCCGGTAGCAACATCCCTGATGGTCAGACGAAAACGAATATACGCACCGATATCTTTATCATCTGCCCGTGACGAAGGTGAAATTATGACAGATGGATTATCCTGAACCATTGCCGTTTTTTCTGCTTTGTTATAAACAAGTTTTGGTGCCTGTTCACTGTTAAATAATGCGTTATAATCTGTCGCGACATTCTCCGCGCTGTAAGCCATTACATAATCATAATCATGCTGGAGACTAAAAAAATTATAACCTTCACGATGTTTTATATACTGGGTGATAAAATATCTGGCAATGGCTTCGTTTTCAGAAAGATTTTCTTTTTTAACGGAAGTCAGACGTTCAGCCACACCTGTAACCTTATCGATAAGGTAGGCATCAACAACCGTTGTTTTCAGTGGTAATGCTGCATTTAATGCAAGTAAAGACAGCCCACCAATTAGCATGCCTCCGATACCACCGAATTTATAAATACGATTCATTCTCTCCTGTAGTGCAATGTTTCTTTCTTCAAACGAAACTGATGAGTCAGTAACGTCTTTTTTATTTTTAAATCCGGGAAGTTTAAATTGCATTTTGCATTACCTCAGCAGAATTAACAGGTTCGCTTTTCCCGGAAACGGGCGGTAGTTTATGTGACGCCTGACAACCAGCGAGACAAAGCGTCACGAAAGCCACAATAAGTAGTTTCATAATATGAACACCTGTATAACAGATTAATATTTACAGAAGACTCAGTCTGAACAAAGAAAATAGATCGCGACAAGCCCGTTAATTATGAAAAGAACATTTAAAATGGTATCAACACTCATAATTAAATCACCCTCCATACATTTTCTTTGCCCTCTCAATAGCTGCCTGACGAAGCTTTTTGGCACCAATATTAACGCCCTGTCCGGCCAGGTTAGCGGTCTTACCCGTTATTCCCGGAGACTGACCAAACCCGCCTTCCTGACGACGCAGACCTTTCCATGCACCAATACCGGCATTTCTGCCCATACCAAGTGCGCCACGCGCCATACGGGATGCACCGAAAACGCCAGCACCAATCCCCATAGCGGCTGCGCCCTGCATGGCACCTTCAACACCCACACCTGCAATCTGTGAAGCATAACTTTTCGCCTGCCAGATAATCCAGGCCATGAAAATGCCAGCAGCTAATGAAGTTACTCCCGTTTGAAGAAGATTGTTTTCTGATGCTGTAGCAATAGACGTACTTAATGCCATGTTTAATTGCCATGTCCCAGCTCTTAGTGCTAATGCTGCAAATAGAAAAACCAGTAACGAGCTAAAATTAAGCTGTAGCCAGCTATTAAACATTTGCCGAAGGAAACCAAACATCAAACACATGATAAATATTGGCGCAGTGACAGAAAGTAATAGTAATGTTAATTCAGCAGATGCAAATACTATAGAACAAAGCAATAATGCCAAAACACCACCAACATAAGTTAATAAAGCACCAATCCCACCGGCAACAGGCACAGTAGATGTATCTTTATCAAAAATAAGAGTTGCAACTTGTATAACCTTCACCCATAACTGATCCATCCATACCCACGGATCTCCCCCTGTCAATGTATTTTTCAATCCATCAATAGCATCTGTTGCTGATGTAAGTATTCCCCCTGTATTCTTAACAAAAAGCAATATTATGTAAAACCTACAGATATTCCAGATAAAATCAGGTACAGGTGTCTGTTGTTTCCTTGCTAATACAGTAAAGGCATACCATAAAACATACAGAGAAACTCCATATTTACCAAGAGTATAAGCCACATCTGAATATTCACTTAATTTTCCAGATATACTCTTATTGAGAATATTAAATATAACTTCATGAGTTGTCTGAAAAAAATCAGAATCAAACCCAGGAACACCTCCCGCATTTGCGGGAGAGGTTACATTACCTGATAAATCAGTACCATCCGGTATACCAGTGACAATCCCCATAGAGCCTGTACATAGATTTGTGTAATTGCCTGATTTTGATATGTTCAATCCAGCATCAAATGAAGGTTAATTTATGGA
>NZ_PTRV01000033.1:0-23003 GCF_002965285.1 Escherichia sp. MOD1-EC5990
GTGGTGGGTGATGACGGGATCGAACCGCCGACCCCCTCCTTGTAAGGGAGGTGCTCTCCCAGCTGAGCTAATCACCCACTTCTCAATTTCTTGCTACACGGCGGAGACTACATAAGTAGTTGGTGGGTGATGACGGGATCGAACCGCCGACCCCCTCCTTGTAAGGGAGGTGCTCTCCCAGCTGAGCTAATCACCCCCGCTGTGTGGAGTCGCATTATAGGGAGAGTTCAAAATGAGTCAACGCATTTTCTAAAGAAATTGTTCGTTCGTCGTAAATTTAAGCAAGATGATCGCAAAACAGACCGTGTTGCGCAATTTCTCAACGAAAACAATAATGCATCATGTAGCAACCCGAACTACATTGAGGAATCAGGCGGGAGTGATAGAATATCGCCCACTCAATTTTTCCAGGATTTGCCGGTTGTCGGCATCTTTCTAAACGTAAGGCCATTTCATGAAAATCAAAACTCGCTTCGCGCCAAGCCCAACAGGCTATCTGCACGTTGGCGGCGCGCGTACTGCTCTTTACTCCTGGCTTTTTGCACGTAACCACGGCGGTGAGTTCGTGCTGCGTATTGAAGACACCGATCTTGAGCGTTCCACGCCGGAAGCTATCGAAGCCATTATGGATGGTATGAACTGGCTGAGCCTGGAGTGGGATGAAGGTCCGTACTTCCAGACCAAACGTTTTGATCGCTACAACGCGGTGATCGATCAGATGCTGGAAGAGGGCACAGCTTATAAATGCTATTGCTCTAAAGAGCGCCTGGAAGCGCTGCGTGAAGAGCAAATGGCAAAAGGTGAGAAACCACGTTATGACGGTCGTTGCCGCCACAGCCATGAGCATCACGCTGATGATGAACCGTGCGTTGTACGTTTTGCTAACCCGCAGGAAGGTTCCGTTGTTTTTGACGATCAGATCCGTGGTCCGATCGAGTTCAGCAACCAGGAGCTTGATGATCTGATTATCCGTCGTACCGATGGTTCCCCGACCTATAACTTCTGTGTGGTTGTCGATGACTGGGATATGGAAATCACCCACGTTATCCGTGGCGAAGACCATATCAACAACACGCCACGCCAGATCAACATTCTTAAAGCCCTGAAAGCGCCGGTACCGGTTTACGCGCACGTTTCTATGATCAACGGCGATGACGGTAAAAAACTGTCCAAACGTCACGGGGCGGTCAGCGTAATGCAGTATCGTGATG
This sequence comes from Escherichia sp. MOD1-EC5990, assembly GCF_002965285.1. Taxonomy (NCBI): domain Bacteria; kingdom Pseudomonadati; phylum Pseudomonadota; class Gammaproteobacteria; order Enterobacterales; family Enterobacteriaceae; genus Escherichia; species Escherichia sp. MOD1-EC5990. The sequence goes on from NZ_PTRV01000033.1 coordinate 1,212, forward strand.
ATGGTTATCTGCCTGAAGCACTGCTGAACTATCTGGTGCGTCTGGGCTGGTCCCACGGCGATCAGGAAATCTTCACTCGTGAAGAGATGATTAAATACTTCACTCTGAATGCCGTCAGCAAATCTGCCAGTGCGTTCAACACCGACAAGCTGCTGTGGCTGAACCATCACTACATTAACGCGTTGCCGCCGGAGTATGTTGCTACTCATTTACAGTGGCACATTGAGCAGGAAAATATCGATACCCGTAACGGCCCGCAGCTGGCTGATCTGGTGAAACTGCTGGGCGAACGCTGCAAGACGCTGAAAGAGATGGCTCAGAGCTGCCGTTATTTCTACGAAGATTTTGCTGAGTTCGATGCCGACGCCGCGAAAAAACATCTGCGTCCGGTAGCGCGTCAGCCGCTGGAAGTGGTTCGTGACAAACTGGCCGCGATTACTGACTGGACCGCTGAAAACGTTCATCACGCTATTCAGGCGACGGCGGATGAGCTGGAAGTGGGTATGGGCAAAGTTGGTATGCCGCTGCGTGTCGCCGTAACCGGTGCGGGGCAATCTCCGGCACTGGATGTTACCGTTCACGCAATCGGTAAGACCCGCAGTATCGAGCGTATCAACAAAGCGCTGGCTTTTATTGCGGAACGCGAAAATCAGCAGTAATTAGCGCATAAAAGATAAACGGCAGGAGAGATACCCCTGCCGTTTTTTATTTATTCTGATTCATCTATGTCGAGACGAGCAAGGAAATGACGAATTCCTTCACGTGACAAAAATTGCGCAACTTTTTCCTGCTCACTGTGAGTCATGTTGTCTATTGCGCTGATGATTTGCCGATAAGCGGGAGTGCGAATCCCCGGTGCATATTCGGCAAGGGGTTCTTCGGCTTCCAGAAGCATCGGCGTGTTATGGAAGGCTGGTGTATTCTGAATAAACTCGCAAACTTGCGTATCGATCAGAATAAGTCTGGCGCGACCGCCTTTCACGCCGGGAAATTTTTCCGTTTTCCAGCCTTTCTCTCTGATCCAACGGTTAACAGTTTGTTTAGCCACACCGAGGCATTCCGCCAGTTCTTCGGTGGTCATTTTATTGCGTAATCTTTTCATATTATTTGCTATCGCGAATCCCTAAGCGTTGTAATAACCCGATAATCCCTTCCCGCAGAAGCAAGGATGTAAACTGTTTTTGTTCAACTGGCGTCATCTCTTTCGCCAGTGTCACCAGTAACACTTCAAGCGGCGTATCACCAGACAGGGCAGGTGCTTCTCCCTGACCTTCCGGACGTTCAGCATTGCGAATATATTCACGAACCTGTTCATTGACGTGAACCAGTCTGGCTTTGCCACCCTGGACGCCTGGTTTTGGTGACGTCGTCCAGCCTTCCTTGCGTACCCATTTATTAATGGTCTGACGGCTATAACCGGTCAGTCTGGCAAGTTCATCTGGCGTCATCCTCTCCTTGAACATAACAATTCCCTGAATGTATGTAGGTCTATTAGCGGTTCATTTTATAACACCACTTTACAGGAAACCGTGACATGAATAACTACTGAATGCGAGCGGTTTTCCAAAATTGTTCATTTGCCTGATTTTTCAGCGATTGAAACTACACGCTGCAATTTGCCGTTGACACATTCGGGCGGAATTCATATGATGCCGCCCGTCAACTCGACAAGCTTTACGTGATGGGGCTATAGCTCAGCTGGGAGAGCGCTTGCATGGCATGCAAGAGGTCAGCGGTTCGATCCCGCTTAGCTCCACCAAATTTCAAACCCTCGCTGTAAAGCGGGGGTTTTTTGTCTCTGCCTTTTGCCGCTTTTGTAATACAGTCTACATCCTGGCAGTGCCGTGTGGTGAATGCATCACTGACTGAAAAAACAGCAACAGGCTGGCCCCTGTTTGCTTCGCGATGCGAATAAACTTATTATTTGTGTGCCTGAAAACCCCGATCAGTGAGAGTAGTGTACTCATGTTTGTGGAGCATAACCTGATAAAAAATATCAAGATATTCACACTAGCGTTTACGCTCACCGTGGTACTTATTCAGCTATCCCGTTTTATTTCGCCACTTGCCGTTATCCATTCCAGTTATATCTTTTTGGCGTGGATGCCACTGTGCGTAATGCTGGCAATCTTGTTTATCTTTGGCTGGCGCGGTGTCGTTCCTGTTTTAGGCGGGATGTTTTGCACCAATCTGTGGAATTTTCATCTCTCTTTTTTACAGAACTCCGTCATGCTCGGCAGCCAGACGTTTGCAGTCCTGTGTGCCTGTGCAATATTACGCTGGCAATTGGGAACGCGTTGGCGTTATGGTTTGACCAGCCGATACGTCTGGCAACGTCTCTTCTGGCTTGGTTTGGTGGCACCGATTGGCATCAAATGCAGCATGTATCTTGTGGGGAATTTCTTTGATTTTCCGCTAAAGATATCTACCTTTTTCGGCGATGCGGATGCCATTTTCACGGTCGTTGATTTGCTAAGCCTTTTCACCGCAGTGCTGATTTACAACATGCTGTTTTACTATCTCACCCGCATGATTGTAAGTCCCCACTTTGCGCAGATCCTGTGGCGCAGGGATATCGCTCCGTCGTTGAGCAAAGAGAAACGCGTATTTACCTTAAGCTGGCTGGCAGCTCTTAGCGTGCTGCTACTTCTGATGTGTACACCGTATGAAAATGACTTCATTGCCGGTTACCTGGTACCTGTTTTCTTTATCATCTTTACCCTCGGGGTCGGTAAGCTTCGCTATCCGTTTTTAAATCTCACCTGGGCTGTTTCAACGCTTTGCCTTCTGAATTACAACCAGAACTTTTTGCAAGGGGTACAAACCGAATATTCGCTGGCATTTATTCTCGCGGTGCTGATTTCCTTTAGTGTTTGCCTGCTCTATATGGTGCGCATTTATCATCGTAGTGAATGGCTTAACCGACGCTGGCATTTGCAGGCGCTGACCGATCCGTTAACGCTCTTACCCAACTTTCGCGCGTTGGAACAAGCACCAGAGCAAGAGGCTGGCAAGAGTTTTTGCTGCCTGCGTATTGATAACCTTGAGTTTATGAGTCGTCATTACGGGTTAATGATGCGCGTTCACTGTATCCGCTCAATTTACCGTACGTTAATGCCGCTGATGCAGGAAAACGAAAAGTTGTATCAATTGCCGGGGAGTGAACTGCTATTAGTACTGAGCGGGCCGGAAACGGAAGGGCGACTCCAGCATATGGTTAACATCCTGAATAGTCGGCAAATTCACTGGAACAATACCGGGCTGGATATGGGCTATGGTGCTGCCTGGGGGCGTTTTGATGGAAATCAGGAAACCCTGCAACCCTTGTTGGGGCAGTTAAGCTGGCTGGCGGAGCAATCCTGCGCACATCATCATGTGCTGGCGCTGGATAGCAGAGAGGAGATGGTTTCCGGGCAGACCACTAAACAGGTGCTATTGCTGAATACCATTCGCACGGCGTTAGATCAGGGGGATTTGCTGCTCTACGCCCAGCCAATTCGCAACAAAGAGGGTGAAGGTTATGATGAGATCCTCGCGCGACTGAAATATGACGGCGGCATTATGACCCCGGATAAGTTTCTGCCCCTTATTGCTCAGTTTAACCTTAGCGCGCGTTTTGATTTGCAAGTGCTGGAATCCCTGTTGAAGTGGCTGGCAACACACCCCTGCGACAAGAAAGGTCCGCGCTTTTCAGTCAATTTAATGCCGCTCACGCTGCTGCAAAAAAATATTGCCGGGCGGATTATTCGTCTGTTTAAGCGTTATCACATCTCCCCGCAGGCGGTCATTCTTGAGATCACCGAGGAACAGGCGTTTTCTAACGCAGAAAGCAGTATGTACAACATCGAGCAGCTGCATAAGTTTGGTTTCCGGATTGCGATTGATGATTTTGGCACCGGCTATGCCAACTACGAACGGCTAAAGCGTTTGCAGGCTGATATCATTAAAATTGATGGCGTCTTTGTGAAAGATATCGTCACGAACACGCTGGATGCGATGATTGTGAGATCAATTACCGATCTGGCGAAAGCGAAGTCATTGAGTGTGGTCGCGGAGTTTGTCGAGACGCCACAGCAGCAGGCGCTATTGCATAAGCTCGGGGTGCAATATCTGCAAGGGTATTTGATTGGTCGCCCTCAGCCATTAGCTGATTAACAGGCGTAAAAAAAGCAGGGAATTATCCCCGGCTTTTGTGGCTGATGACAAACAGAAAAATGCCTGATGCGCTACGCTTATCAGGCCTACATGGAATTGAAGCCGGGGAATTATCCCCGGCTTTTTAATTAATGAATTGGACTTACAGCACCAGTGCTGCGATTGACGCAGACAGCACACTCACCAGAGTAGAGCCGTAAACCAGTTTCAGACCGAAGCGAGAAACCACGTTACCTTGCTCTTCATTCAGGCCTTTAACCGCACCGGCGATAATCCCGATAGAAGAGAAGTTAGCGAAGGAAACCAGGAACACGGAGATGATGCCTTCAGCACGCGGAGAGAGCGTGGAAGCGATTTTCTGCAGATCCATCATCGCAACGAACTCGTTGGAAACCAGTTTGGTCGCCATAATACTGCCCACCTGCAGTGCTTCACTGGAAGGAACACCCATCACCCACGCAACCGGATAGAAGATGTAGCCCAGGATGCCCTGGAAGGAGATGCTGTAGCCAAACCAGCCAGTCACAGTGGCAAACAGTGCGTTCAGCGCAGCGATCAGGGCGATAAAGCCGATCAGCATCGCGGCAACGATAATGGCAACTTTGAAACCTGCCAGAATGTATTCACCCAGCATTTCGAAGAAGCTCTGACCTTCGTGCAGGTTGGACATCTGAATGTTTTCTTCACTGGCATCAACACGGTAAGGGTTGATCAGCGACAGCACGATAAAGGTGCTGAACATGTTCAGTACCAGCGCCGCAACGACGTATTTCGGCTCCAGCATCGTCATGTATGCACCAACGATGGACATCGACACGGTGGACATCGCCGTAGCTGCCATGGTGTACATACGATTGCGGGAGATTTTGCCGAGGATATCTTTATAGGCAATAAAGTTTTCAGACTGACCCAGAATCAGAGAGCTGACGGCGTTGAAGGATTCCAGTTTGCCCATACCGTTGACTTTGGAGAGCAGGAAACCAATTGCGCGGATAATCACCGGCAACACGCGAATGTGCTGGAGAATACCGATCAGCGCAGAGATAAAGACGATTGGGCACAGCACTTTCAGGAAGAAGAATGCCAGGCCTTGATCATTCATGCTACCAAAGACGAAGTTAGTCCCTTCGTTGGCAAATCCGAGCAGTTTCTCAAACATTTCGGAGAAGCCTTTCACGAAGCCCAAACCAACGTCGGAGTTCAGGAAGAACCACGCCAGTAACACTTCGATAACAAGCAGTTGAATAACATAACGGATACGAATTTTTTTGCGGTCGCTGCTTACCAGCAGTGCGAGAATCGCAACAACGGCAAGTGCCAGTACAAAATGAAGGACGCGGTCCATATTTGCTCCAAATATGAGGCAGGTTAAATTTCCGTGCACATTCTATGTAACATGGTTAAGGAAAACGAGATCTGACACACACTATAATGACGTCCTGTGACAAGCTTCAAAAATAGTGAGCTGTCATACATTTCTGCTATGTTGTGTATGGAAGCTGAAAGTTATGTAAATGTGCTAACATTAAACATAATCACAACATTCAAGTCATCAATCTTTTCGTCGTCATAATTCTGGTCTATCAAAGAAATCATCACAATCCACTTAAATGAATTTGATAATCATTCTCGTTTGTCATAGCATGAAACATAGCAAAGGCTATGTTTTAGAGGCACAAGATGACTAACTATCGCGTTGAGAGTAGCAGCGGACGGGCGGCGCGCAAGATGAGGCTCGCATTAATGGGACCTGCGTTCATTGCGGCGATTGGTTATATCGATCCTGGTAACTTTGCGACCAATATTCAGGCCGGGGCCAGCTTCGGCTATCAGCTACTGTGGGTTGTCGTTTGGGCCAACCTGATGGCGATGCTGATTCAGATACTGTCTGCCAAACTGGGGATTGCCACCGGTAAAAACCTGGCGGAGCAGATTCGCGATCACTATCCGCGTCCCGTAGTGTGGTTCTATTGGGTTCAGGCAGAAATTATTGCGATGGCAACCGACCTGGCAGAATTTATTGGTGCGGCGATCGGTTTTAAACTCATTCTGGGTGTTTCGCTGTTGCAGGGCGCTGTGCTGACGGGGATCGCGACTTTCCTGATTTTAATGCTGCAACGTCGAGGGCAAAAACCGCTGGAGAAAGTGATTGGCGGGTTACTGCTGTTTGTTGCTGCGGCTTACATTGTCGAGTTGATTTTCTCCCAGCCTAACCTGGCGCAACTGGGTAAAGGAATGGTAATCCCGAGTTTACCCACCTCGGAGGCAGTCTTCCTGGCGGCAGGTGTGTTGGGGGCGACGATTATGCCGCACGTGATTTATTTACACTCTTCGCTGACTCAGCATTTACATGGTGGTTCGCGTCAACAACGTTATTCTGCCACCAAATGGGATGTGGCTATCGCTATGACTATTGCCGGTTTTGTCAATCTGGCGATGATGGCTACGGCCGCGGCGGCGTTCCACTTTTCCGGTCATACTGGCGTTGCCGATCTTGATGAGGCTTATCTGACGCTGCAACCGTTGTTAAGCCATGCTGCGGCAACGGTCTTTGGTTTAAGCCTGGTTGCTGCGGGACTGTCCTCAACGGTTGTGGGGACACTGGCGGGGCAGGTAGTGATGCAGGGCTTCATTCGTTTTCATATCCCGCTGTGGGTGCGTCGCACCGTTACCATGTTGCCGTCATTTATTGTCATTCTGATGGGATTAGATCCGACACGGATTCTGGTTATGAGTCAGGTGCTGTTAAGTTTTGGTATCGCTCTGGCGCTGGTTCCACTACTAATTTTTACCAGTGACAGTAGGTTGATGGGCGATCTGGTGAACAGCAAACGCGTAAAACAGATAGGCTGGGTGATTGTGGTGCTGGTAGTGGCGCTGAATATCTGGTTGTTAGTGGGTACGGCGCTGGGGCTATAGTTCAACTGGCGTCGTACCAGGCATCACTGGCGGATGCGGCGTAAAACGCCTCATCCGCCCTACGCGTTAAAGAGACGGTTTGTAGGCCTGATAAGACGCACTAGCGTCGCATCAGGCATTGTGCTCCATTGGCGAATGTGTTTAATGGCGGTGTCCATGTCCGCGGCCTTTTCCGCGATGATCGTCACGATCGCGCCAGCCTTCACGATAGCCACGCTCATACGCTTTACGCTTATCCCAGCCACGGTGGTAGCCATTATCATGACGCCACCAGCGGTTTTTACGCCATTCATAATTGCGATGCCAGTAGTCACGGTCGCGCCAGTGACCACCGTCCCAGTAATTACCGTAATGATCGCGATCGCCAATTTGTAATTTGATTGATGGCAGTAGGGTGATTTCACCTGCGTTTGCCGCAAGCGGGGTAAATGCCATCAGGGCGGCCGCCAGAAACAGTGACCTGAACATTGTTATTCTCCTTCACGATCGAAGCCGTCAGCGGCCTGTTAACGCAATATTACGGGGAGGTAAAGCCCCGTATCATCGCCATAACTCTTAAATCATAAAGGAGAGCATTTTTTGCTAAACGTTATCGTGGGGTGGCTGTTGCTTCGGACGATTGACCATCATCATCGGCTTACCTGCTAATAACAGCCATGCCGGAAGCATGACGATACAGAGCAGCGGTAGCAATGTGGTATTGGGTACAACGACTGCCGCCATAAAAAGACTTAACCAGCCATCGCGTGTTACCACCAGCACGATGCCGAGAATAGCGCAGGAAACGGTTATTGCCGCCGGGACAGCGGGAACGTGCTCATGCAGCATCAATCCTAATGCCACGCCGACAAACACTGCCGGGAATATTCGCCCACCGCGAAAGCCGCTGGCGGCAGCAACCACGAGAGCGGCAAGTTTAATCACCGCCAGCAAAAAGTAATCGCTGGTGCTGAAAGCCTGATTTGCCACCATCTGCTGCATCTCATCCAGCCCTTTAAATAGCGAAACCGGTCCAGCAATAACCCCCAGAATACCGAGAATAAATCCGCCAACTCCCAGCATTAGCACCGGATTTTTAATCTGATGCATCATCGCGTGCAACCGTGGCAGACACCATACGGCAACCATCCCTGCTGCGATGGCAATCGCCGCCACAATTGCACCGCTGAGAATATCGGTCATCTCCATCTGCCCATAATGCGCAATGGGCAGCGAAAAATGAGGATGGAAAAACAATCCGGTGGTTAGCGCACCAGCCGCCGCCGCCATTAACGGCGCAAAGAGACGATCCCATAGCGGGACTTCACTACTGCCATTTAAGGTTTGCGAAAATATCAACGCCGCCGCAACAGGTGTGCCAAACAGCGCGCCGATAGTTCCGGCAGAGGCTAAAATAGTCCATTCCATCCGGTTGACGCGCGGTAACAGACGAGCGCCTATCGCAACCGCAAGGGCGATATTGACGGTCATGATCGGATGTTCCGGCCCGAGACTGACGCCGCCAGCAAGACCAAGAATTAATGCTACGATAAGTCCTGGTAGCGCAGAGGGCGGAACGGGTGCGCCGATCAGCGGTTCACAGGCGGGGTCTGGTCCAGCATGCCCCTGGCTGAAACGGATAACCAACCCCACCGCAATACCTGTTAGCGTTAATATGGCGATGATCCAGAAAGGTGAATCCTGGGCTATCCCCAGAGTTCCCGGCAGTCGTTGCCAGAGCAAATTCTGTAATACCGAGGCGATTTTCATCACCACAATCAGAATAAGACTGGACGCAATCCCAATTGCCACGGCGGGGAGTGATAATAACAACATGGTTCTGGCTCGCGGATGGAGCATGTTCTATTCCTTATGCAGGGTCAGATACTTAGTTTGCCCAGCTTGCTAAAAGGCATCGCTGCAATTGGTGCTGAAACGATAAAGTAATTGTGTGACCCAGATCGATATTTACAGGGAGCCTGCCTTTCCGGCGTTGTTGTTATGCCCCCAGGTATTTACAGTGTGAGAAAGAATTATTTTGACTTTAGCGGAGCAGTTGAAGAATGACAAAGTATGCATTAGTCGGTGATGTGGGCGGCACCAACGCACGTCTTGCTCTGTGTGATATTGCCAGTGGTGAAATCTCGCAGGCTAAGACCTATTCAGGGCTTGATTACCCGAGCCTCGAAGCGGTCATTCGCGTTTATCTTGAAGAACATAAGGTCGAGGTGAAAGACGGCTGTATTGCCATCGCTTGCCCCATTACCGGTGACTGGGTGGCAATGACCAACCATACCTGGGCGTTCTCAATTGCCGAAATGAAAAAGAATCTCGGTTTTAGCCATCTGGAAATTATTAACGATTTTACCGCTGTATCGATGGCGATCCCGATGCTGAAAAAAGAGCATCTGATTCAGTTTGGTGGCGCAGAACCAGTCGAAGGTAAGCCTATTGCGGTTTACGGTGCCGGAACGGGGCTTGGGGTTGCGCATCTGGTTCATGTTGATAAACGCTGGGTAAGCTTGCCAGGCGAAGGCGGTCACGTTGATTTTGCGCCGAATAGTGAAGAAGAGGCCATTATCCTCGAAATACTGCGTGCAGAAATTGGTCATGTTTCGGCAGAGCGCGTGCTTTCTGGCCCTGGTCTGGTGAATTTGTATCGCGCGATTGTGAAAGCCGACAACCGCCTGCCAGAAAATCTCAAGCCAAAAGATATTACCGAACGTGCGCTGGCTGACAGCTGCACCGATTGCCGCCGCGCGTTGTCGCTGTTTTGCGTCATTATGGGCCGTTTTGGCGGCAATCTGGCGCTCAATCTCGGGACATTTGGCGGCGTGTTTATTGCCGGTGGTATCGTGCCGCGCTTCCTTGAGTTCTTCAAAGCCTCTGGTTTCCGTGCCGCATTTGAAGATAAAGGGCGCTTTAAAGAATATGTCCATGATATTCCGGTGTATCTCATCGTCCATGACAATCCGGGCCTTCTCGGCTCCGGCGCACATTTACGCCAGACCTTAGGCCACATTCTGTAAATCCTTCCTGTCAAATCGGGAGATAACTCTCCCGATAATCTTTTAAATCAAACAGTTAATCCTATTTTTCTTTGTGTCCCCTCACAAGGCCGACCTGCGTCACACTTCCGTACAGCGGGATTAATTCTCCAGTAAATGCATTATTTGTCTGGTAACGGCGATTTGTTTTGCACGTTCATAATTTCACTCATCAACTATCACTGAACGAGGAATTAACGATGAGTAAGAAACTGATTGCCTTATGTGCCTGCCCAATGGGCCTGGCTCACACCTTTATGGCCGCTCAGGCGCTGGAAGAAGCGGCGGTAGAAGCCGGTTATGAAGTGAAAATTGAAACCCAGGGTGCGGACGGCATCCAGAATCGTCTGACCGCGCAGGATATCGCCGAAGCGACCATCATCATCCACTCCGTGGCGGTTACCCCGGAAGATAACGAACGTTTCGAATCACGCGACGTTTATGAAATCACTTTGCAGGACGCAATTAAAAACGCTGCGGGCATCATCAAAGAAATCGAAGAGATGATTGCCGCTGAACAACAGTAATATTCGACAGGGATAATTGTTATGGCCATTAAAAAACGCAGTGCAACCGTTGTGCCTGGCGCATCCGGTGCGGCAGCGGCAATTAAGAATCCGCAGGCCTCTAAAACCAGCTTCTGGGGTGAGCTCCCGCAGCATGTGATGTCAGGGATTTCACGCATGGTGCCAACCTTAATTATGGGCGGTGTGATCCTCGCTTTCAGCCAGTTGATTGCTTATAGCTGGCTTAAAATTCCTGCGGATATCGGCATCATGGATGCTCTTAATAGCGGGAAATTCTCCGGTTTCGACCTCTCCTTACTGAAGTTTGCCTGGCTGTCACAGTCCTTTGGTGGCGTGCTGTTTGGCTTTGCCATACTGATGTTTGCCGCTTTTGTGGCGAACTCCATCGGCGGCAAACTGGCATTCCCGGCTGGTTTTATCGGCGGCTTGATGTCTACCCAGCCGACGCAACTGCTGAACTTCGATCCCAGCACGATGCAATGGGCGACCTCTTCGCCGGTGCCGTCCACCTTCATTGGTGCCCTGATTATTTCTATCGTTGCGGGTTACCTTGTGAAGTGGATGAACCAGAAAATCCAGTTACCGGATTTCCTGTTAGCGTTCAAAACCACATTTTTGCTACCGATTCTTTCCGCCATTTTTGTCATGCTGGCGATGTACTACGTCATCACCCCATTTGGTGGCTGGATCAACGGCGGTATTCGTGCCGTGCTGACTGCCGCAGGTGAGAAGGGCGCGCTAATGTATGCGATGGGTATCGCAGCAGCGACAGCAATCGACCTTGGTGGCCCGATCAACAAAGCAGCAGGTTTCGTTGCCTTCAGCTTTACCACTGACCACGTATTACCGGTCACCGCACGTTCTATCGCTATCGTTATTCCACCGATTGGTCTGGGTCTGGCGACCATTATTGACCGTCGTTTAACCGGCAAACGCCTGTTCAACGCTCAGCTTTATCCGCAGGGTAAAACCGCCATGTTCCTTGCCTTTATGGGGATCAGTGAGGGTGCGATTCCGTTTGCGCTGGAAAGCCCCATCACCGCTATTCCGTCCTATATGGTTGGCGCGATTGTCGGCTCAACCGCCGCTGTCTGGCTGGGTGCAGTTCAATGGTTCCCGGAATCTGCTATCTGGGCATGGCCGCTGGTCACTAACCTCGGTGTCTATATGGCGGGGATCGCGCTGGGAGCAATCATTACTGCGCTGATGGTGGTGTTCCTGCGTCTGATGATGTTCCGTAAAGGCAAATTGTTAATCGATAGCCTGTAAGAAGGACAATCCAGATGACATTACTCGCTTCGCTGCGCGACTGGCTTAAGGCGCAACAACTGGATGCAGTGCTTCTCTCCTCACGGCAGAACAAACAGCCGCATCTGGGGATCTCCACCGGATCAGGTTATGTGCTGATTAGTCGTGAAAGTGCGCACATTCTGGTGGATTCGCGCTATTACGCGGATGTAGAAGCCCGCACCCAGGGCTACCAGCTGCATTTGCTTGATGCGACGCACACGCTTACCACTATCGTCAGGCAAATCATTGCCGATGAGCAGTTGCAAACGCTCGGTTTTGAAGGCCAGCAGGTAAGTTGGGAAACCGCGCACCGCTGGCAGTCTGAACTCAATGCGAAACTGGTAAGCGCCACGCCGGATGTGCTGCGGCAAATCAAAACGCCAGAGGAGGTGGAGAAAATCCGCCTCGCCTGTGGGATTGCCGATCGCGGTGCAGAGCATATTCGCCGCTTTATTCAGGCGGGGATGAGCGAATGCGAGATAGCCGCTGAACTGGAGTGGTTTATGCGCCAGCAGGGCGCAGAAAAAGCCTCTTTCGATACCATTGTCGCCAGTGGCTGGCGTGGGGCGCTGCCGCACGGCAAAGCCAGCGACAAGATTGTTGCAGCGGGCGAGTTTGTCACTCTTGATTTTGGTGCGCTGTATCAGGGCTACTGCTCTGATATGACGCGTACCTTGCTGGTGAATGGCGAAGGGGTGAGCGCCGAATCTCACCCGCTGTTTGATGTGTATAACATTGTCCTGCAGGCACAGCTCGCGGCAATCTCCGCGATTCGCCCCGGCGTGCGCTGCCAACAGGTTGACGACGCCGCGCGCCGGATCATTACAGAAGCCGGTTATGGTGACTATTTTGGTCACAACACTGGTCATGCCATCGGCATTGAAGTCCATGAAGAGCCGCGTTTTTCACCGCAGGACACCACGACGCTACAGCCAGGGATGTTACTGACCGTGGAGCCGGGGATTTATTTGCCAGGGCGAGGTGGCGTGCGCATCGAAGATGTCGTGCTGGTTACCCCGCAAGGCGCGGAAGTGCTCTACGCCATGCCAAAAACAGTGTTGCTCACGGGAGAGGCATAATGGATTTATCGCTATTAAAAGCGTTGAGCGAGGCAGATGCGATCGCCTCCTCGGAACAGGAAGTGCGGCAGATCCTGCTGGATGAAGCGGATCGACTGCAAAAAGAAGTGCGATTTGATGGCCTGGGATCGGTGCTGATCCGCCTCAATGAATCGACAGGTCCGAAGGTGATGATCTGTGCGCATATGGACGAAGTGGGATTTATGGTGCGTAGCATCTCCCGCGAAGGGGCGATTGATGTCCTGCCAGTTGGCAATGTGCGCATGGCTGCCCGCCAGCTTCAGCCAGTACGGATCACTACTCGTGAAGAGTGCAAAATTCCCGGTTTGCTCGATGGCGAACGGCAGGGGAATGACGTCAGCGCCATGCGCGTGGACATTGGTGCGCGCTCGTATGACGAAGTGATGCAGGCAGGTATTCGTCCGGGCGATCGTGTCACGTTTGATACCACTTTTCAGGTTCTCCCTCACCAGCGAGTGATGGGTAAAGCCTTTGATGACCGCCTCGGTTGCTACCTGCTGGTGACGTTACTACGTGAGCTGCACAACGCCGAGCTGCCTGCGGAAGTGTGGCTGGTGGCAAGTTCCAGCGAAGAGGTGGGATTACGCGGCGGGCAAACCGCCACCCGCGCGGTGTCGCCGGACATCGCCATTGTGCTTGATACCGCCTGCTGGGCGAAAAACTTTGATTATGGCGCGGCTAACCATCGCCAGATTGGTAACGGCCCGATGCTGGTGTTAAGCGACAAGTCGCTGATTGCGCCGCCAAAACTTACCGCGTGGATCGAAACCGTCGCGGCAGAAATTGGCGTGCCGTTGCAGGCCGATATGTTCAGCAACGGCGGAACGGACGGCGGGGCGGTGCATTTAACCGGCACTGGCGTACCCACAGTGGTGATGGGGCCAGCAACCCGCCACGGACATTGCGCCGCATCGATTGCCGACTGCCGCGACATTTTGCAGATGCAGCAGCTTTTATCTGCCCTTATTCAACGTCTTACCCGTGAGACGGTTGTTCAACTGACGGATTTCAGATGATCTCCTGATTAACCCGGAGCGGTTATGTTAACGATTCAATTTCTCTGTCCTTTGCCAAACGGCCTGCATGCTCGTCCGGCGTGGGAACTTAAAGAGCAGTGCAGCCAGTGGCAAAGCGAAATCATCTTCATTAACCATCGCCAGAACGTAAAGGCCGATGCCAAAAGTTCGCTGGCGCTGATTGGCACCGGCACCTTATTTAATGACAGTTGCAGCCTGAACATTAGCGGCAGCGATGAAGAGCAGGCGCGGCGCGTGCTGGAAGAGTACATCCAGGTGCGCTTTATCGACAGCGACAGCGTCCAGCCGACGCAGGCAGAACTGACGGCACATCCACTGCCGCGTTCATTAAGCCGCCTGAACCCTGATTTACTGTACGGCAATGTGCTGGCAAGCGGCGTCGGCGTGGGTACGTTGACCCTGCTACAGAGCAACAGCCTCGACAGTTATCGGGCAATCCCGGCTAGTGCGCAAGACTCCACCTGGCTGGAACACAGCCTGGCAACGCTTGCCGAGCAACTGAACCAGCAGTTGCGCGAGCGTGACGGCGAAAGCAAAACTATCCTCAGCGCCCATTTATCGCTGATTCAGGATGATGAATTTGCAGGGAATATCCGTCGCCTGATGGCAGAACAGCATCAGGGGCTGGGGGCTGCGATCATCAGCAATATGGAGCAGGTTTGCGCCAAGCTTTCTGCCTCTGCCAGCGATTATCTGCGCGAGCGGGTCAGCGACATTCGTGATATCAGCGAACAATTGCTGCATATCACCTGGCCGGAACTGAAGCCGCGTAATAATCTGGTGCTCGAAAAACCGACCATTCTGGTGGCTGAAGATTTAACCCCTAGCCAGTTTTTGAGCCTCAATTTAAAAAATCTTGCGGGCATGATTCTGGAGAAAACCGGGCGCACCTCGCATACTCTGATTCTGGCCCGCGCCTCGGCGATCCCCGTACTGAGCGGCCTGCCGCTGGATGCCATTGCTCGCTATGCCGGGCAACCGGCGGTGCTTGACGCCCAGTGCGGCGTGCTGGCTATTAATCCTGATGACGCGGTGAGTGGTTATTATCAGGTTGCGCAGACGCTGGCGGATAAACGCCAGAAACAACAGGCGCAGGCCGCCGCGCAGCTGGCCTATTCCCGTGATAACAAGCGCATTGATATCGCGGCGAATATTGGCACCGCTCTGGAAGCGCCTGGCGCGTTTGCCAACGGCGCGGAAGGTGTCGGGCTGTTTCGTACCGAAATGCTCTATATGGAGCGCGACAGTGCGCCGGACGAACAGGAACAGTTTGAAGCATACCAACAGGTGCTACTGGCGGCGGGCGACAAGCCGATTATTTTCCGCACGATGGACATCGGCGGCGATAAAAGCATTCCTTACCTCAACATTCCCCAGGAAGAGAACCCGTTCCTCGGCTATCGCGCGGTACGAATTTACCCGGAATTTGCTGGCCTGTTCCGCACTCAACTGCGGGCTATTTTGCGTGCCGCCAGTTTCGGCAACGCCCAGCTGATGATCCCGATGGTTCACAGCCTCGATCAGATCTTATGGGTGAAGGGCGAGATCCAAAAAGCGATCGTTGAGCTTAAACGCGATGGCCTGCGTCATGCAGAGTCGATTACGCTGGGTATCATGGTGGAAGTACCGTCGGTGTGCTACATCATCGACCACTTCTGCGATGAGGTCGATTTCTTCAGTATCGGTTCTAACGATATGACCCAGTATCTGTATGCGGTCGATCGTAATAACCCGCGCGTATCGCCGCTGTATAACCCGATTACGCCATCGTTCCTGCGCATGTTGCAGCAGATTGTTACCACTGCGCATCAGCGCGGCAAATGGGTAGGTATTTGCGGTGAACTGGGCGGTGAAAGTCGTTATCTGCCGCTACTGCTTGGACTGGGCCTGGATGAGCTGAGTATGAGTAGCCCGCGTATTCCGGCGGTGAAAAGCCAGCTTCGTCAACTGGATAGCGAGGCGTGTCGGGAACTGGCGCGTCAGGCATGTGAATGCCGCAGTGCGCAGGAAATTGAAGCGTTACTCACCGCCTTTACGCCGGAAGAAGACGTTCGCCCACTGCTGGCGCTGGAGAATATCTTTGTTGATCAGGCCTTTAGCAATAAAGAGCAGGCGATCCAGTTCCTGTGCGGCAACCTTGGCGTTAACGGGCGTACTGAACATCCGTTTGAGCTGGAAGAAGATGTCTGGCAGCGGGAAGAGATTGTCACTACTGGCGTTGGTTTTGGCGTGGCGATCCCGCACACCAAATCTCAGTGGATCCGTCATTCCAGTATCAGCATTGCCCGGCTGGTGAAACCGGTTGACTGGCAGTCAGAAATGGGCGAAGTCGAACTGGTGATCATGCTGACGCTGGGCGCTAACGAAGGGATGAACCATGTGAAAGTCTTCTCGCAGCTGGCGCGCAAACTGGTGAATAAAAACTTCCGCCAGTCGTTGTTTGCCGCGCAAGATGCACAAAGCATCCTGACGCTGCTGGAAACGGAATTAACCTTCTGACGTTAGCCCTGAAAACGGGCGCTGTACTCTCCCGGCGTCAGGCCAAACTGACGCCGGAAGACGCGACAAAAATAGTCGCTGTCCGGAAAGCCGCAACGCTGCGCCACTTCATGAATCGACAGATGATATTTCTGCAAAATCATCCTCGCCTTCGCCATTCGCACCCAACGCACATATTCGATAAAACGCATTGTTCCATGCTGCGCAAACAGTTTTGACAGATGATTGGGCGTGATATTAAAAAACTGCGCCACGTTCTCACGGGTGAGCGGCTGGGCATAATTATCCTGAACCCAGTTACAAATGCTGTGATAGAGAAAATCGCCGCGCGGCTGCGAATTACCCGGCGGCATATTCACCACGTTGCGGCAAAGATGCAGCAAACTTAACACCAGCGGCTGAATGATATTCTGCTCCAGCGGCGAACGGCTAAGATGGGTGAGGGCAGTAAGCATTGCTTCACCTTCGCCGCGTTGCAGGCTGGGAAGTTGGATCTGGCGAACCGGATGCAACAACGACGTGGTGCGGCTATCGTAATACGATAAACCAAGCCAGGTCGGCGCGAACACCAGACTTAACAGCATTACCGGTTTGTTGTTGACCGGTAAATTAGCCGCGCGCGCTGGAATAAACAGCATTTCTCCTTCCACCATACGTTGTTGCTTTGCTTCCAGCTGATTGCCGTATTCGCCGCGTAGCACGATATCCAGACGGGGAAAATCAATACATAAACTGCCCACTGGCAATGAGGCGGGCTGGCTGGCAAACCAGACGCGCCCAAGGAGTTGCGGGTTAAGCACCAGGCCGCTGAACAGATCGGCGAAAAATTGTTGATCGGCGGGCAAGCCTGTTGCTTTCATGAAAATCCCGATTACAGATGCATTAACTGCCTGAATTCTTTTACTTTGCTACGGCTGACCGGCACTTCAAAATCCAGATCTTTCAGTCGCAGAATGTAGGTGTTATTAAACCACGGTTCGATTTCGCGGATTTTGTTCAGATTGACACAAAATGAGCGATGGCAGCGGAAAAAATGCGACGGCGGCAGCTTGCTGCAAAACTCGGTAATGTTCATCGGCATTACGTAGGATTCACGCCGCGTATAGACAAAGGTCATTTTCTCGTGCGCTTCGGCGTAATAGATATCGTTAATTGGCGTGACGATGATTCGCTCATCTTTCACCAGATTAATGGTGTCATTCTCACGCGTTACCGTCGCGGCAGGCGTACTGCTGGTCTGCTGTTGTTGCCAGGCTGCTTCCAGTTTTTGCAGCATCCCGGTAATGCGTGATTCCTGATACGGTTTGAGAATGTAGTCAAACGCTTCCAGTTCAAACGCTTCTACCGCATGTTCTTTCCACGCGGTGATGAACACAATAAACGGTTTATGGGCGAACTGGCTGATGTTTTGCGCCAGCAACACACCATCCAGCGACGGAATATTGATATCCAGAAAAATGGCGTCGACGCGGTTATGCTGCAAAAACTTCAACACGTCCAGACCGTCGTCAAAGGTGCCGACAATCTCCATCTGGCTGTGCTCTTTAATTAGCCAGCTCAGTTCCTGTTGTGCCAGGAATTCGTCTTCAACAATGATGACTTTCACAATATCACTCCGGCTCAAAGCAATAACGTAGCCTGTGAGGCGACAGGGGTGCGTTGGTTAGGAATGTAAAACGCAATTTCCGTTCCTGGTTCCAGGCGGCGGATATGCAGCCCCTCGCCATACAATAACTTCACGCGATGATGGACATTCAGCAGGCCAATTTTATTGCCCGGCATTTCGTTCGCTTCGACCCGCTCAATGACTTTTGGATCGATGCCGTGCCCGGTATCTCGCACCGCAATGCGTACCCGATTACCGCACTCTGCAACGCTGATGGTGACAACGCCTTTACCTTTGCAAGGCTGAATACCGTGGACAATGGCGTTCTCCACTAAAGGCTGGATCAGCAGGCTGGGAATGCAGCAATTCACCTCTTCATCAATATCATAGATAACCGTCAGCTTGTCGCCAAAGCGGGCCTGCTCAATGGCAATATAGTCTTTAATTTGATACAGCTCTTTTTTGATATCGATTTGCTCATCGTCTTTTAATTCAATGTTATAGCGCAGATAACGCGACAGATTAAAGATCAGCTGGCGAGCGGTATCCGGATTCAGACGGATCGACGATGAGATAGCATTCAGAGCATTAAACAGGAAATGGGGATTAATTTTGCTTTGCAGAGCGCGAAGCTCTGCCTTATTTGCCATTTCACGTAGTTGCTCGGCGCGTGAAACCTCCAGTTGGGTGGAGATGATTTGCGACAGACCGACCGCCATTTCCTGTAATGACGAGGTGATCTGATGTGCGTGGCAGTAGTAAATTTTCAGCGTCCCGGTCACGACCCCTTTCTCCCAAAGCGGGATCACCAGCATCGAGTGGATTTCCGGTGTACGGTGGGCTTCATCATTGTTTTTAATAATGATTTTTCCGTAATTCATTGCCTGACGCGTTGTTGGGCTGATGAAATCATCGCCATTCTGATAGTTGTGTTCACCTACGCCAACATAGGCCAGCACATGATCGGTGTTGGTAATCGCTACCGCATCGGCGTGAATATCATCGCGGATAATTTCACAAACTTTGCGTAATGACTCGCTATTGACATGGCGAAACAGCGGCAGCGTTTTGTTGGCGATATCCAGCGCCAGCTTGGCCTGCCGCGCGGCGCTGGCCTCTTTTTCGCCCTCAACGCTTTGTACCAGCAACACAATAAAGCCGATACAAACGCTGCCGAGGATCATCGGAATCCCGATTTTGGAGACGATATCAATCCCCAGTGCAGTGGTGGGTGCCCAGACAATCACCAGGATCATCGTCAACGTTTCACATAACATGCCACCGAGAATACCGACGCGCCAGCGCTGTGCTTTGGGGATTTTCAGGTTGATCCAGCCTGATATGCAACCCGCGAGAATACTGGTGATAAAGCACGGAATTGCCGTCACGCCGCCGATGTCGATTAAATAACGGTGAATACCCGCAATCACACCGGTAATGATGCCTACCCACGGGCCAAATAGAATTCCGCCTGACATCACCGCGATAATACGCACATTAACCAGCGAGCCTTCTACGGGCACGCCGGACCAGGTGCTGAACAGGGCGAACAGCGAGAAAATGGCGGTAACGGCGAGCAGCTCTTTTGGGGAGTGCGCCGACTTGTGCAACAGTTCGCGAAACAGGCGGATACGGATGAGAAAGAACAGGCAGATAAGCATTAACGCTGCCCGATCGAAGACCGCCAGCAGCATGTTGAATATTTCGTGCACGGGTGACTCTGAATAAGGATTAAACCTCTATGATAGGTAACCTGAAGGCCGATGACCAGCAGGCCGTTTTTGAGGAAAGACCACAATTTTAAAAGGGGATTGAAAGTTAAATGGTGTATTAGCAATGCATCTCTTAATAATGCATATCTGTTTGGTAAATTTATTGAAATTATAATGTTAATAAATTGAGTGGTAATTTTCTTGTTAGCGTAGATAAATTTCCTGTTTTTAAAGCGGAGTTCCTCATTTAAGGCTATTAACAAAAATGTTCTAAAACGCTGGACAGACAGAAATTAATCAGGCTATTTTCAAAACAGCCACCATCGTGGCAGCGTCGCTCGGACGGTCCGGGCGCTCACGTTAATCTGAGGAAATTATGGCTGACACTCGCCCTGAACGTCGCTTTACGCGTATTGATCGTCTCCCACCCTACGTTTTTAACATTACCGCTGAACTGAAAATGGCTGCGCGTCGGCGCGGCGAAGATATTATCGATTTCAGTATGGGTAACCCGGACGGTGCGACCCCGCCGCATATCGTCGAAAAATTATGTACGGTGGCCCAGCGACCGGACACGCATGGTTATTCCACCTCGCGTGGTATTCCGCGGTTACGTCGCGCCATTTCCCGCTGGTATCAGGATCGCTACGACGTCGAGATCGACCCGGAATCAGAGGCTATCGTCACCATTGGCTCGAAAGAGGGGCTGGCGCATCTGATGCTGGCGACGCTGGATCACGGTGACACTGTACTGGTGCCTAATCCAAGCTACCCGATTCATATTTACGGCGCGGTGATTGCCGGGGCGCAGGTACGCTCAGTGCCGCTGGTGGACGGTGTCGATTTCTTCAACGAACTGGAACGCGCCATTCGCGAAAGTTATCCGAAACCGAAGATGATGATCCTCGGCTTCCCGTCGAACCCAACCGCGCAATGCGTGGAACTGGAATTCTTTGAGAAGGTTGTGGCGCTGGCGAAACGCTACGATGTGCTGGTGGTCCATGACCTGGCCTATGCCGATATCGTCTACGATGGCTGGAAAGCGCCGTCAATTATGCAGGTGCCGGGTGCACGAGACGTGGCGGTCGAGTTCTTTACGCTGTCGAAAAGCTACAACATGGCGGGCTGGCGTATCGGCTTTATGGTCGGTAACAAAACGCTGGTCAGTGCGTTGGCACGTATTAAAAGCTATCACGATTACGGTACTTTTACGCCGTTGCAGGTGGCGGCGATTGCGGCACTGGAGGGCGATCAACAGTGCGTGCGCGATATTGCCGAACAGTACAAACGCCGCCGCGATGTACTGGTTAAAGGGCTGCATGAAGCAGGCTGGATGGTCGAAATGCCGAAGGCTTCGATGTATGTCTGGGCGAAAATCCCGGAACCATATGCGGCCATGGGCTCACTGGAATTTGCCAAGAAACTGCTTAACGAAGCGAAGGTCTGTGTCTCTCCAGGGATTGGCTTTGGCGACTACGGCGACACCCATGTCCGCTTTGCGCTGATTGAAAACCGCGACCGTATACGCCAGGCGATTCGTGGAATTAAAGCGATGTTCCGTGCCGACGGTTTACTACCCGCCAGCAGCAAACATATTCACGAAAACGCGGAATAAACACCATCGCCAGAAATGCAAACAGGAGCCAGATGGCTCCTGTTTTTCATTGCACAGTTTGCTTTTAGATCATCAGGGCAAAAGTACCGGCCCAAACGATGACCATAAAAGAAATGCCCATAAAGAAATATTTCACTTTACATCTCTCCGCGTAATTACTGTTACGCCTGAATGACTTCATTACACCTGATACAGTGAGTTGACACCGGGCAAAACGACATTGAAAGTCCATATTTTACCGTGGGCATCACCCCAGAATTCTGAGCTAAACTGCTCGAGACGGCGCTAATGTACGCCTAAAACTGA
>NZ_PTRV01000034.1:0-37359 GCF_002965285.1 Escherichia sp. MOD1-EC5990
TCCATAAATTAACCTTCATTTGATGCTGGATTGAACATATCAAAATCAGGCAATTACACAAATCTATGTACAGGCTCAATTGTTAGCGTGCGCCGGAATGAAATACAGATCACTCAGATGTATCAGAAATCGTCTCTGTCTTTCATACCCGGCGCTTAAACTGCCCTGCATCAATGCCATGTTGCTTCATTTTCCGCCACAGCGTAGTGCGGCCGATTCCAAGTAAAGCCGACATTTCCTGAATGCGACCGCCTGTGACCTGGGCTGCGTTAATAATTGCCTCTTTTTCAACTTCCGCAAATGACAGACTGGTGGAAAGGCGAGTGGCGCTGACATCATCTGTCGCCTGCTCGGTAAACAGATGTTCAGGCAAATCACTGACGCGAATGCGCCCGTTATCACTACTCAGAGCAAGATTCTCGATGACGCTGTAAAGTTCAAAATCGTTGCCTGGCCATGCACAAGAAACCAGGCGAGCGAGGGCATCGTCATCAATTTTCAGACGCGTAGAGAAGCGTTTTTCAAGACTGCGTAATTTGTTATTCACCAGCGCCGGAATGCTGCCACGCCGCATACGCAGAGGCGGGATGGTAATTTCAAATGCATGCAGCGCGTAATACAGCTGGCGACTAAAGCGATTTTGTTCCACCAGCATTGCCAGGTCCGCGGTCGTTGTGGCAATCACTTTGACATCAATTGGTATTAAACGCCGCGCATCCAGTCGCGTGATAACACCCTGCTTGATAACCTGAAGCAAAGCAGACTGTAACTCCACCGCCAGATATTCAATCTTTTCAAGAAACAGCGTGCCGCCGTGCGCCAGTTCCAGTCGACTCAGACGACCATTTTCATTGTCCGTGCGATCGCCGCCAATAAATTCTTCCGCCAGCGCCGCATCACCATATAACTCACAATTGACGGCGATGTAGGGACCTGCTGCACGCTCACTTTCATTATGAATTGCCTGACTTAGCAGTGCCTTGCCTACGCCCTCTTCGCCACAAAGCAAAACAGGAAAGCTACTACGCGCCGCCTGGCGGCCAAAATGAATCAAGCGGCGAGTTTGCGGATCGTCCTGTGGCATATGAGCGAAGGTATGGCTGACTTTTCCCAATTGACTGGTCATCAACTGCCGCATCTGTTCCACAGGATGGAGCAACAAAATAAAGCTGGTTCCCTGCGTTTCTATTATCGGTTTAAGGGTTATCACCGCATCAATAAACTGGTGCTGACTTTCAAAGGTTGCTTCTACGTGTTTGAGCGGATGTGCCTGTTTTATTGCTTGTTGCAATACGGCGGGTAACGTTAAGAGTTCAGTGATCGCCCTTCCCTGACTTGCCGTCGCGTCAAGGCGCAAGACTCGCGCCGCCTGGGCATTGATAAATTGCAAATTACCCTGCTCGTCCCAGCTAATCACGCCATCGTCCATACTTTCCAGCAAGGCGTTAAGTTGATTTAAATGTCGGTTTGTTTCAGCCAGTAAATTGTCGGTCAGCAGTAAGTTTCCTACCTCGCGTGCAATTGCCAGCGTCAACGGCAAATCAGCTGCGGTGGTTTGCTTAACCGGACACGCCAAAGCTATCGTTCCCGTTAATCGGCCCTTGCTGTCAAACAGTGGCGTTGCACAAAATGCCCAATCCCAGAGCGCCTGTTTGAAATGTTGATCGGCCATCGTTTTCACTGCCTGACCAGAAATAGCCGCTAACGATAGCGCACAGGTACCAATAATTCCCTCTGCGCAATACGTGCCGTCATTGAATCCAAGGACACTAAGCTGGTGCAGCGTTTGTGGATCACCAAAACGACTAAGGATGCAGGCGGTTTCATCAAGGATGAACAGTCCGCACGCCCGCGATTCCATATATTCCCAGGCATCTTCCAGCGCAGCCTGCCCGAGCGTCAGCATCGCTTTCTTACGCCGATAGATAGTAGCAAATGTCACGCCCTGGGCCTGGTGCGGTACGCTCCATGTCTCCCGTTTCATCAGTTTATTGCATCGCTCCCAGGAGGCTGCAATTAAGGGAGATATGCCCCGTTCATCGTTGTTAAAAGCGCCACTCATATCCCGCATCCTTTGTGACAAAAGGTGTTCCGGCTCGCAATTTTTAGTATTAAAACGCGTAAAAGTTTCAATATGGAACATTCATTAAAACATATGTTTCACCATGAAACATAATTTGGGCTAATTTTCTTTTCCCTTACCTGATGCACAATGGATTTATCGGCAGTCAGTGGTCGCCGTGTCGTTGAACATCATCCATGCCCTACCGTAATTGCTGGAGCAAGATAATGAAAAAATTGATCAATGATGTGCAAGACGTTCTGGACGAACAACTGGCGGGTCTGGCGAAAGCGCATTCATCGCTGACACTGCATCAGGATCCGGTGTATGTCACCCGAGCTGATGCCCCCGTTGCAGGAAAAGTCGCCCTGCTGTCGGGCGGCGGCAGCGGACACGAACCGATGCACTGCGGTTATATCGGTCAGGGGATGCTTTCGGGGGCCTGTCCGGGCGAAATATTCACCTCACCGACGCCCGATAAAATTTTTGAATGCGCCATGCAAGTTGATGGCGGCGAAGGTGTACTGCTGATTATCAAAAATTACACCGGCGATATTCTTAACTTTGAAACAGCAACAGAATTACTGCACGATAGCGGCGTAAAAGTGACCACCGTGGTCATTGATGACGACGTTGCAGTAAAAGACAGTCTTTATACCGCTGGGCGGCGCGGCGTTGCCAACACCGTATTAATCGAAAAACTCGTAGGCGCAGCGGCAGAACGTGGCGACTCGCTGGAGGCTTGTGCACAACTGGGGCGTAAGTTGAACAATCAGGGCCATTCTATTGGTATCGCCCTCAATGCCTGTACCGTTCCTGCCGCGGGAAAACCTTCTTTTACGCTGGCAGATAATGAGATGGAGTTTGGCGTCGGCATTCATGGTGAGCCGGGTATTGACCGCCGCCCCTTCTCCTCCCTTGACCGAACAGTTGATCAAATGTTCGACACCCTGCTGGAAAATGGCACATACCACCGCACGCTCCGCTTCTGGGATTATCGACAAGGTAGCTGGCAGGAAGAGACGCAAACTAAACAACCGCTTCAGTCTGGCGATCGAGTAATTGCACTCGTCAACAATCTTGGTGCAACTCCGCTTTCTGAACTGTATGGCGTCTATAACCGCCTGGCCACGCGTTGCCAGCAAGCGGGCTTGACTATCGAGCGCAATTTAATCGGCGCGTATTGTACCTCACTGGACATGACCGGTTTTTCCATCACCTTACTGAAAGTTGATGACGAAACGCTGGCGTTATGGGACGCCCCGGTCCACACCCCGGCGCTTAACTGGGGTAAATAAGGAGATAACCATGTCACTGAGCAGAACTCAAATTGTTAACTGGCTCACTCGCTGTGGAGAAATTTTCAGCAAAGAGAGCGAGTATCTTACCGGACTGGATCGCGAAATTGGCGACGCTGACCACGGGCTAAATATGAACCGTGGCTTTAGCAAGGTGGTAGAAAAACTCCCTGCTATCGCAGATAAAGATATCGGTTTCATTCTCAAGAATACCGGCATGACGCTGCTTTCCAGCGTCGGTGGTGCCAGTGGTCCGCTGTTCGGTACTTTCTTTATCCGCGCCGCACAGGCGACACAGGCACGGCAAAGCCTGACGCTGGAAGAACTGTATCAGATGTTCCGCGATGGTGTAGACGGCGTAATCAGCCGCGGGAAAGCCGAACCTGGCGATAAAACTATGTGTGATGTCTGGGTGCCGGTGGTGGAATCGTTACGTCAGTCCAGCGAGCAAAATCTCTCTGTTCCGGTGGCGCTCGAAGCCGCCAGTAGCGTCGCTGAATCCGCTGCACAAAGTACGATTACGATGCAAGCCCGCAAAGGCCGCGCCAGTTATCTCGGTGAACGCAGTATTGGTCACCAGGATCCCGGCGCGACCTCCGTGATGTTTATGATGCAAATGCTGGCGTTAGCCGCAAAAGAGTAAGGAAATGGTGATGGTAAACCTGGTCATAGTTTCACATAGCGCCCGACTGGGAGAAGGTGTCGGTGAATTAGCCCGTCAGATGTTAATGAGTGATAGCTGTAAAATCGCCATTGCCGCGGGAATTGACGATCCCCAAAATCCCATTGGTACCGATGCCGTCAAAGTGATGGAGGCCATCGAGTCCGTTGCCGATGCCGACCATGTGCTGGTGATGATGGATATGGGTAGCGCATTATTGAGTGCTGAAACTGCACTGGAGTTGCTGGCCCCCGAGATCGCCGCAAAAGTACGTTTGTGTGCGGCACCGTTAGTCGAAGGTACATTGGCAGCAACAGTCAGCGCGGCCTCGGGAGCAGATATCGACAAAGTTATCTATGACGCCATGCATGCGCTGGAAGCCAAACGTGAACAACTGGGTTTACCGTCCTCCGACACCGAAATCGCTGACACATGTCCTCCGTACGATGAAGAAGCCCATTCTCTGGCCGTGGTCATTAAAAACCGTAACGGCCTTCATGTACGTCCGGCCTCCCGGCTGGTTTATACCTTATCGACATTTAATGCCGATATGTTGCTGGAGAAAAACGGTAAATGCGTCACGCCGGAGAGTATTAACCAGATCGCGCTACTACAAGTCCGCTATAACGATACGCTGCGCCTGATTGCGAAAGGGCCAGAAGCTGAAGAGGCGCTGGTTGCTTTCCGTCAGCTGGCTGAAGATAACTTTGGTGAAACGGAAGAAGTTGCTCCGCCTACTCAGCGGCCCATTCCGCCTGTTTCGGGTAAAGCCTTTTATTATCAACCAGTTTTATGTACGGTACAGGCAAAATCATCACTGAGCGTGGAAGAAGAACAAGAACGATTACGTCAGGCAATTGACTTCACGTTATTAGATCTGATGACGTTAACAGCGAAAGCAGAAGCGAGCGGGCTTGACGATATTGCCGCAATCTTTTCTGGTCACCATACACTGTTAGATGATCCAGAACTGCTGGCGGCGGCAAACGAATTTCTTCAGCATGAGCATTGCACAGCAGAATATGCCTGGCAGCACGTTCTTAAAGAACTAAGCCAGCAATACCAACAACTGGATGATGAATATTTACAGGCTCGCTATATCGATGTGGACGATCTTCTACATCGCACCCTAATCCACCTGACGCAAACGAAAGAAGAACTCCCGCAATTTAACTCGCCAACCATTTTACTGGCGGAGAACATTTATCCGTCCACGGTTCTGCAACTGGATCCGGCGGTTGTAAAAGGGATCTGCCTTAGCGCCGGAAGTCCGGTATCCCACAGCGCCCTAATCGCCCACGAACTGGGGATTGGCTGGATTTGCCAGCAGGGTGAGAAACTGTATGCGATACAACCTGAAGAAACGTTAACGCTGGACGTTAAAACGCAACGTTTCAGCCATCAGGGATAAACCACCGTTCGGATGGCATCGTTCTGATGCCATCCGGCAATTTACTCTGCTCTGATATTTTTTAACTACCTGTTATATTTTTTACCAAGTCATGATGATTTTTTCTGCGCTAATCGCAAACCAAACGTCGCTGGCTGGCTAATAAACAGACTTTATTTAATTACTCTATTTCACCCTTATTTATCCCTTTAATCTCCTTTTCCAAAATGCCTGACAGTTCGCAGAATGAGATTTCGATCATGCAGTTAGTGCGATCCTGAACTAAGGTTTTCTGATACTTGAATACCGTTTTGTTCGGTTTCGCCCAAGGAGAATGATTGATGAAAGCCACCGCCCCTCCTCGCCCGCAAAAAATAGCGTTAATTCCCGCCTGCGTTTTGTTGTGTTTCGCTGCGCTAGCGGCGCAGGCAGAAGAAACGCCAGTAACGCCACAGCCGCCTGATATTTTGTTAGGGCCGCTGTTTAACGATGTGCAAAACGCCAAACTTTTTCCGGACCAAAAGACCTTTGCTGATGCCGTGCCGAACAGCGATCCGCTAATGATCCTTGCAGATTATCGAATGCAGCAAAACCAGAGCGGCTTTGATCTGCGCCATTTCGTTAACGTCAATTTCACTCTGCCGAAAGAGGGAGAGAAATATGTTCCGCCAGAAGGGCAGTCGCTGCGCGAACATATTGACGGACTTTGGCCTGTATTAACGCGTTCTACCGAAAACACCGAAAAATGGGATTCTCTGTTACCGCTGCCGGAACCTTATGTCGTGCCGGGCGGACGTTTTCGCGAGGTATATTACTGGGACAGCTACTTCACCATGTTAGGACTTGCCGAAAGCGGTCACTGGGATAAAGTTGCGGATATGGTGACCAATTTTGCTCATGAAATAGACACTTACGGTCATATTCCCAACGGCAACCGCAGTTACTATTTAAGCCGCTCGCAACCGCCCTTCTTTGCCCTGATGGTAGAGTTACTGGCGCAGCATGACGGTGATGTCGCATTGAAGCAATACCTGCCGCAAATGCAAAAAGAATATGCTTACTGGATGGACGGTGTTGAAAACCTGCAAGCCGGACAACAGGAAAAACGCGTTGTAAAACTTCAGGATGGTACCCTTCTCAACCGCTACTGGGACGATCGCGATACGCCACGGCCAGAGTCATGGGTGGAAGATATTGCCACCGCCAAAAGCAACCCGAACCGGCCTGCCACTGAAATTTACCGCGACCTGCGCTCTGCCGCTGCGTCTGGCTGGGATTTTAGCTCGCGCTGGATGGACAATCCGCAGCAGTTAAATACCTTACGCACCACCAGCATCGTACCGGTCGATCTGAATAGCCTGATGTTCAAAATGGAAAAAATCCTTGCCCGCGCCAGCAAAGCTGCCGGAGATAACGCGATGGCAAACCAGTACGAAACGCTGGCGAATGCCCGTCAAAAAGGGATCGAAAAATATCTGTGGAACGATCAACAAGGCTGGTATGCCGATTACGACCTGAAAAGTCATAAAGTGCGCAATCAGTTAACCGCTGCCGCCCTGTTCCCGCTGTACGTCAATGCGGCAGCGAAAGATCGCGCCAGCAAAATGGCGACGGCGACGAAAACACATCTGCTGCAACCAGGCGGCCTGAACACCACGTCGGTGAAAAGTGGGCAACAATGGGATGCGCCAAACGGCTGGGCACCGTTGCAGTGGGTCGCGACAGAAGGATTACAAAACTACGGGCAAAAAGAGGTGGCGATGGACATTAGCTGGCACTTCCTGACCAATGTTCAGCACACCTATGACCGGGAGAAAAAGCTGGTGGAAAAATATGATGTCAGCACCACCGGAACAGGGGGCGGCGGTGGCGAATATCCATTACAGGATGGCTTTGGCTGGACCAATGGTGTGACGCTAAAAATGCTGGATTTGATCTGCCCGAAAGAGCAACCATGTGACAATGTTCCGGCGACGCGTCCACTCAGTGAATCAACAACACAGCCGGTAAAACAAAAAGAGGCGGAACCTACGCCTTAACTTTACTGTATATCGAGCAATGCCATTACGTGCATAAAATTGGCATTGCTCTTTATTCATCACGAAATACCACTCTTTCTACAGTCTATGCCTTTATTTTCTTTTATTAGGGAAGATTTTAATTTTATTTTATCAACTTGTTAATCATTACACCTCTATTTATATTTTCCCCCACTCCCCATTCTCCCTGGCAATTTTCTTGTGGAACAAAGTGTTATTTAAGAAACAAGCAAATCATTCTGTCTCTTTAGACAAATTTTGACATCAAACATGATCTTTTTCGCTATATGTGTAAGTATATAGCGGCTTTAATTATCAGGATATTACTTATGTCACTAACCAGACGGAGGTTTACACAGATTCTTGCGTCGACATTGTTCCTGCATCATCTGCCGTCCTTTGCACAATCAGTCAAATTCTGGGCCTCACTGACGCTTCCCGAAGCCCAAAACATTACACGCATCGTCAGCGCAGGCGCGCCCGCCGATTTACTATTGCTGGCTGTCGCGCCAGAAAAAATGGTCGGTTTTTCCTCTTTTGATTTTGCCCGTCAGGCATTAATTCCATTGCCAGAGCACATTCGCCAGCTCCCCAGGCTGGGACGACTCGCCGGGCGCGCCAGCACACTCTCGCTGGAAGGGCTTATGGCATTACATCCCGATTTGGTCGTTGATTGCGGCAATACGGATGAAACCTGGATCTCCCAGGCACGGCAGGTTAGCGAACAGACACAAATACCCTGGTTATTGCTTAACGGGAAACTGGAACAATCAGCAGAACAGTTAACAACGCTTGGCAAAACGTTAGGCGAAGAGCACCGCGCCGCAGAACAAGCCTATCTCGCCAGCCGCTTCGTTGGTGAAGCTCAGGCATTCGCCACCTCACCCGCCGCTAACCTCAGCTTTTATGCTGCGCGCGGTCCTCGAGGGCTGGAAACGGGCTTACAGGGTTCGTTGCATACCGAGGCGGCGGAATTATTAGGTTTGCACAACGTCGCGCAAATAGCCGATCGCCACGGTCTGACACAGGTTTCCATGGAAAATCTCCTGCGCTGGCAGCCGGATATTATTCTGGTTCAGGAGGCCGTTACTGCAGATTTTATTCGTCGTGATCCTCTCTGGCAGGGCGTGAAAGCGGTTGCGGAACAACGCATCTTATTTTTAAGTGGCCTGCCCTTTGGCTGGCTGGATGCCCCGCCGGGAATCAACCGTCTTCTGGGATTACGCAGACTTCACGCCTGGCTGGATCCCGCCATCAATCGCCAGTTTAAAAGTGACATGCAGCATTACGCCCAACTGTTCTGGCATTGCCCATTAAGTGACGCCGACTATCAAAAATTGGTGGCGAGCTAATGAGAACCGTCAACGGATGTATTTTGCTGCTGGCAGCTATCAGTATCACTTTTGCCGCCGTAAGTGGGGCTTATCATCTCGATATACAGCAACTGCTGGCGCTCATTCTTCGTCAAGAAAATGTTCCTGTGCAGGAACAAATTGTCTTCTGGCAAATCCGCGTGCCGCGTATTCTTGCTGCGCTGTTTCTGGGCGCGGCGCTGGCAGGGGCCGGAACCACCTATCAGGGAATGTTCCGTAATCCCTTAGTGTCACCGGATATTTTAGGCGTCTCCGCCGGTGCCGGACTTGGTGCCTGCGCGGCAATCCTGTGGGGATTATCCATTGTTTACATCCAGCTGTACGCATTTTGCGGCGGGCTGATGGTGGTCGCGGGCGTCTGGTTGATTACGCGTCGGGTGACCCGCCACGATCCGATCTTAACCCTGGTGCTGGTAGGCATTGCGTTAGGAACGTTGTGCGGAGCGGGGATATCGCTAATAAAAACGCTGGCCGATCCTTACACCCAGTTACCGTCAATTACCTTCTGGTTGCTGGGGGGGCTGTCCACCGTGACCTTACGCGATCTCTGCTATGCTGCACCGATCATTCTCATAGGCTCCTTGCCCCTGTTTTTTCTCCGCTGGCGCATGAATTTACTCACGCTTTCCGACGACGAAGCCCATTCGCTGGGACTGAACGTGACACGTCTGCGCTTTGGATTAATTGTCTGCGCCACACTAATCACCGCCAGCACGGTAGCAATAGCGGGCATAATTGGTTGGGTCGGCCTGGTCGTTCCGCACATTGCCCGCTTGTTGACCGGTCATAACCATCAGCAGCTGTTGCCCATGGCAATGTGTACTGGCGCGATTCTGCTCCTGCTTACCGATACGCTGGCACGCAGCATTGGAACAACAGAAATCCCACTTGGCATTCTGACCGCTTTTGTTGGTGCACCGTTTTTCCTGTTTTTGTTGTTACGTGGAGGTCGCCAGTGACTTTGCTTGCCGTCCGTCATGCGTCTCTGGGTTACTCCCGCCATCCGGTGCTACGCGACGTGTCCTTCACCCTGTCGCAAGGAACAATTTGTTGTCTTTTAGGAGCCAATGGTTGCGGCAAAACCACACTCATGCGCTCCATTCTTGGCGTTATACCGTTATTAAAAGGCGAGATCTTACTGGATAGCCTCCCTGTGCAGACACTCAGCCATCGCCAGCGCGCGCAGGCTATTGCCTGGGTGCCGCAGGCGCACGACGGCATTTTTGCTTTTAGTGTGCTGGATATGGTGTTGATGGGCCTGGCCCCCACCATAGGCACTTTTTCCGTTCCCGGTAAGCAAGAACGCCTGAAAGCAACGGAGCAACTGGAAAAGCTGGGCATTTTGCATCTGGCGACACGACGCTGGAATACACTTAGCGGCGGTGAACGTCAGCTGGCTTTAATCGCCCGTGCACTCGTCCAGCAACCGCGCTTGTTATTACTGGATGAGCCTGCCTCCAGCCTCGATTTCGGTCATCAGATCCAACTACTGGACACGCTGGCGCAGCTCAAAAATAACGGCATGACAATGCTAATGTCGACTCATCATCCGCTCCATGCCAACGCCATTGCCGACAGCATTATCCAGGTAGAGCCAGATGGACGAGTAACACAAGGCTTACCGACCGAACAGTTAACAACGAACAAACTGGCTGCCCTGTATCGGGTTTCTGCCGACCAGATTCATCATCACCTCTCTGCAATTAGCCACTAAGGAACAATCATGCTCATTGATGATATTGATTTTGCGGACCTTTACCTGCAGCAACTCAAGCTGGCCCACCGCACAGAAAAAACGCCGGATCACTGGGATCAACGGGCGGAAAAAATGGCGGAAAATTGCGCCTCGCCTACGGACAGCTACCTGCAACAACTGACCGCTAAAATTGATCTGCAAGGCGCGCAGACCTTATTCGATATGGGCTGCGGACCGGGTACCGTATCGCTGGCGCTGGCTGACAAACTCACGACGATTTATGGCGTTGATTACAGTCAGGGGATGCTGAACGTTGCCGCCCGTCGCGCCGCCGCGCTAAACGCAGACAATGTCCACTGGATCCAGCGCGCCTGGGAAGAGGACTGGAGTGACCTGCCACGCTGCGATATTGCCGTGGCTTCCCGCTCCACTCTGGTGACTGATATGCGCCAGGCAATGAGCAAACTGAATAATCAGGCACGGCTTCGCGTCTATACGACTCATCTGGTCAGCACCTCGTTCGTCTCTCCAGCCATTCAGCGGGCGGCTGGTCGGGAAGTGATCGAATTACCCAACTATATCTTTGCGCTCAACGTCCTGTATCAGATGGGAATTTATGCTCACGTTGATTTTATCCGCGGACAAAATTGCCAACAGGATAACAGCACCTGGGAACGTTTTGAGCAGAACGTCAGCTGGAGTCTGGGCGCGCTTAACGACGATGAGCGTGAGCGGTTATATCGCTGGTATCAACAACAAGATGCTCGTGCCCTCGCCCCTGCCAGCCGCGACTGGGCGCTCATCTGGTGGGATAGCGTACCGCAAGAGGCACTGCGATGATTTTCCTTTCTCAGGCACAAATCGATGCGTTACTGCTGGAAGATATCCAGGGCGGTGACCTGACCACGCGAGCATTAAATATTGGACACCAGCATGGTTATATAGAGTTTTTTCACCGTCAGGGCGGCTGCGTCAGCGGCATTTCTGTCGCGTGTAAGATGTTAACTACGCTGGGATTAACTATTGATGACGCGGTCAGCGACGGTTCACAAGCGAACGCGGATCAGCGGCTAATCCGTGCGCAAGGTAATGCCGCAGCACTTCATCAGGGATGGAAGGCAGTTCAGAATGTGCTGGAGTGGAGTTGCGGTGTTTCTGATTATCTCGCTCAAATGCTGGCGTTACTTCGTGAACGTTACCCTGATGGCAATATCGCCTGCACCCGAAAAGCAATTCCGGGCACCCGCTTACTGGCCTCGCAGGCAATTCTGGCTGCCGGAGGACTGATTCATCGTGCCGGATGTGCGGAAACCATATTATTGTTTGCCAACCACCGTCATTTTCTTCATGACAATCAGGACTGGTCAGGCGCAATCAATCAGTTACGTCGCCACGCACCCGAGAAGAAAATAGTTGTTGAAGCCGACACGCCGAAAGAGGCAATCACCGCGTTACGCGCGCAACCAGACGTACTTCAGCTCGACAAATTTAATCCGCAACAGGCAACTGAAATTGCGCAAATAGCACCGTCGCTGGCTCCTCACTGCACGCTGGCTCTGACCGGCGGATTTAATCTAACAACACTCAAAAATTACCTCGACTGCGGCATTCGCCTTTTTATTACCTCCGCGCCTTATTACGCGACACCAGCTGACATTAAAGTCAGTCTGCAACCCGCAGCCTCTATTTAATTCTTTGTTAAACGGAATTTATTCTATGAGACTCAAAAAACGTTATCTCTGCACAGCATTATCACTTGCCTTTACCCAGCAGGCCGTAGCGGCTCAGGAGAGCGACACGCTGACCGTATGGTCCAGTCCGGTATCATCAACGACGACCACCGTTCTCGATCAACCCACCATGAAGGCCCTGGATAAACAGAATGTCGCTCAGGCATTAAGTGTCGTCCCCGGCGTGGTACTGCAAAAGTCAGGTAGCCGCAACGAAGAACAGGTCAAAGTTCGTGGCTTTGATAGTCGTCAGGTGCCGGTCTATTTCGATGGTGTGCCCATTTATGTTCCCTATGACGGCAACCTCGATCTGGCGCGGATTCTGACCAACAATTTGGGGGCAGTTGAAGTTTCCAAAGGGTATTCGTCGCTGCTTCAGGGGCCTAATCAGATGGGCGGAGCCATTAATATCACCACCCAGAAGCCAACAAAACCTCTGGAAGCAAGTCTGGGATATCGCCAGGGATGGAGCCGTAGCCAGGACAATGCCTACGATATGCATGCTTCATTTGCCGCCAGCAGCGATCTGGGGTATTTGCAAGTCAGCGGTAGCCAGCTAAAGCAGGATTTTCTCGGCCTGCCGCATGGTGTAAATAATGATATTGCAGGCAAACACGGCAAGATGATTAATTCATCGGCTGATGATAAACGCGGCATTGTGAAGCTCGGTTTTACACCACGCGAAAACGATGAATACACATTGACTTACATTAAGCAGGATGGTGAAAAAGATAACCCGCCATACAGTGGAAATAGTGGTCAGAAATCACGCTACTGGCAGTGGCCAGAGTATGACAAAGAAAGTTTTTATTATCAGGGAACGACCCAACTAAACGATCGTTTTACCCTGAAAAGTCGGCTGTATCGCGACACCTTTGAAAATACGCTAATGATGTACAACTCGCTGGCTGATTTGAAAAATAAAAAAGGCAGCTACAGCCATTATTCCGATTACAGCGACGGTGCCGGGTTACAACTGGCAGCCGATGTGCGTGAAAACGATCTGCTGTCGTTTGCCGTTAACTGGAAAGATGACGTACACCGGGAAAAAGGTGCGCCGCACGCCGCTTACGATCGCTATGAAGATCGTACCTGGTCGCTCGCCAGTGAATATCAATGGGCTGCTGCCGATAATGTCGATGTCGTGGCTGGAATCAGCTATGACTGGCGCGATAGCGTAGAAGCGAAAAAACATGAGAAAGATGGCAGTATCACCCATTATGACGACAACAATCAGTCAGCTTTTAACTGGCAGGTGATGGGGAAATACCACTTTGCCAATGAAGACACGCTGGCGCTTTCGTACTATGACCGCACACGCTTTCCGACGCTGAAAGAACGCTATACCACGTCCAAACCTGCGTATAACCAGATAGCGATTGTTAACCCGCAGCTCAAGCCGGAACGCGCGCGCGGGGTGGATTTAACCTGGAATGGTGCCTTCACGCACGACTGGGGATTTGAGGTCAGCGTTTACTATAACCGGGTGAGTGATGCCATCCTCTCGCACAATATCGATGCCGATACCATTCAAAATCAGAACAGCGGCACGGTGGATTACAGCGGTCTGGATGCCGGTATTAAGGGGAAAATCAGCAATATACTGGATGTAGGATTGAGCTACGCCCTGATCCACGCTGATGCCAAACGTAAAGACATCGGCAAGATAACCGATCTGCCAACGCAGACAATGACCGCATGGATGACTCTCAAACCGTGGGAGCCGTTAAGCGTAACGCTGTCGGAAGAGGCGCGTTCCTCCAGCTACAGCAACAGTGACGGTTCACAAAAAGCCGCCGGTTTTGCGGTGACCCACATTCGAGCCGATTACACCTTAGGTCATGGCTTCAGCGTTAATGCGTCGGTCAATAACCTGTTTGATACCAAATATGCCTACAGTGAAGGGTTTATTGAAGAAGGTCGCAATTTCTGGGCTGGTATCGAGTATACGTTCTGATGTGAAAGCGGATAGCGGCATCTGTATCGCTATCCGCCTTATGAAAATCTTATTCTCTTCGCAGGAGGCGGAATACGCCCAGCACCAGGATAGCGCCCACTACCGCCACCAGGAAGCTGTGCAGATTAAAACCACTGATGGAGCCGCCAATGCCAAACATGGTCGCCAGCCAGCCGCCGACCACCGCACCGATTATCCCGAGAATACAGGTCAGGAAAAATCCACCACCATCACGCCCCGGCATGATTAGCTTGGCGATAATGCCGGCTATCAGGCCAAAAATAATCCAGGCAATAATTCCCATGTTCAGGCCCTCGTTTCGATGAATCGGACGCAAGAAATGCTTACGTCAACGCTCTAAGTATAGGCAAGGGCGGGATCGATGCTGGGCGTTTGTCGGCTGATTTAAGAACAACATGTAAAAAATATTCACGCATTTGTATTAAGTTTTGTTAACTGTGACCGATAAACCAAAGACAGTTTGTCAGTCAGGAGTTTTTCCGCGTGAGTCATTACCATGAGCAGTTCCTGAAACAAAATTCGTTAGCCGTCCTGGGCGTGTTACGCGATTTGCACAAAGCCGCAATTCCTTTGCGTATCAGTTGGAATGGCGGGCAGCTGATCAGCAAAATACTGGCAATAACCCCGGATAAACTGGTGCTGGATTTCGGCAGTCAAGCCGAAGATAACAACGCTGTGTTAAAGGCGCAGCACATTACCATTACCGCCGAAACCCAGGGCGCGAAAGTCGAATTTACTGTTGAACAACTACAGCAGAGTGAATACTTGCAGCTTCCGGCATTTATTACCGTACCGCCTCCCACCTTGTGGTTTGTACAACGACGCCGATATTTCCGCATCTCCGCCCCGCTCCATCCGCCTTATTTTTGCCAGACCAAACTGGCAGATAACAGTACGTTACGTTTCCGCCTGTATGATTTGTCGTTAGGTGGCATGGGCGCATTACTGGAAACGGCAAAGCCTGCCGGATTGCACGAAGGCATGCGCTTCGCTCAGATTGAAGTCAACATGGGGCAATGGGGTGTTTTTCACTTTGACGCCCAGTTAATCTCAATCAGCGAGCGCAAAGTGATTGATGGCAAGAATGAAACCATCACCACTCCCCGTCTGAGCTTCCGTTTTCTTAACGTCAGCCCGACGGTGGAGCGGCAATTACAGCGGATTATTTTCTCTCTCGAGCGGGAAGCCCGGGAGAAAGCGGCCAAAGTGCGCGACTGATTTACATCGCGTCCAGTGCCTGCTCAAGTTTGTAGATATAGCGCGGTGCCTGCGGCGCAGGATGATTTCGTGCTACATGGTCGAGGAACTCGTCAGCATCCAGATCGTTGATTTTGCTGATCGCCTTTTTCCGATCTGACGAGAAAGTCCGTAACAACGCACCTGCCCCGTTAGCGTATGACACCACCAGCGCATATTGCAGTACCTTCGGATCTTCAATGCCTGCTAGCGGGCCGGTTTCCAGAATATTCAGGTAAGCCGCCCCCATTGAAATATTACGTTCTGGATTCTTCAGCTCGCTGGTCGTCGGCTCACCACTCCAGCCCATACGGCGATAGACATCACGTCCGGAGGTTGAAGCTTTTAACTGCATCAAACCAATGGCATTCGATTTACTCACCGCGTTCGGATTACCACCCGATTCGATAGCGATAATCGCCGTAATTAATTGTGGATCGACGCCCCAGGCTGCACCGGCTTTCTGGCTTATTGGCATCCACTGCATCGCACGTTGCACCGGAACTTTCGCGTTCCACGGCGGGTTCGTGTAGTCATGCTTTGATGAACAACCCGCTAATAACACAATCAAAAAGGCAAACCATCTTAATTTCACTTCTTCTATCCTTATAGCCTGGAATCGCCGTTGAGGTGACAACGGCACACCTAAGCGGCATGATATACATTTCGTTTCTGTTGTCAGCAAGGAATTGCCATGTCTCTGTTTCACTTAATAGCCCCATCGGGTTACTGCATAAAACAACACGATGCGCTGCGTGGTATCCAGCGCCTTACCGACGCGGGGCATCAGGTCAATAACGTCGAGGTTATTGCCCGTCGTTGTGAGCGTTTTGCGGGTACGGAAACGGAGCGTCTGGAAGATCTCAATTCCCTTGCCAGACTGACTACCCCCAACACTATCGTGCTGGCTGTACGCGGTGGTTACGGTGCCAGTCGTTTACTGGCGGATATTGACTGGCAGGCACTGGTGGCTCGCCAACAACATGACCCGTTGCTCATTTGCGGACATAGCGATTTTACCGCCATTCAGTGCGGTCTTCTGGCGCAAGGCAATGTCATCACTTTTAGCGGCCCCATGCTGGTGGCAAACTTTGGCGCGGATGAACTAAACGCCTTTACCGAGCACCATTTCTGGCTGGCGTTACGCAATGAAACCTTCACCATTGAATGGCAAGGGGAAGGCCCGACATGTCAGACTGAAGGCATGTTGTGGGGAGGCAATCTTGCGATGCTCATTTCACTGATCGGCACACCATGGATGCCACAAATTGAGAATGGTATTCTGGTGCTGGAAGATATTAACGAGCACCCTTTCCGCGTCGAACGTATGCTATTGCAGCTCTATCATGCGGGAATTTTGCCCCGTCAGAAGGCGATTATTCTCGGTAGCTTTAGCGGCAGCACGCCCAATGATTATGACGCAGGTTACAACCTGGAGTCTGTGTACGCGTTTTTGCGTTCCCGCCTGTCGATTCCACTTATCACCGGCCTCGATTTTGGTCATGAACAACGCACGGTTACGCTGCCATTGGGCGCACATGCCATACTTAATAACACCCAGGAAGGCACTCAGTTGACGATTAACGGTCATCCTGTTCTTAAAATGTAAAAAAATCACGCTTCAGGGCTAAGTAAAACGCTGTCTCTGCCGCTAATATGGTAGGGTTTATATAAGAGACAGCGTAATCAGGAGTAACCGACCGTTGGATGCCACAACAATAATTAGCCTTTTCATCTTAGGATCCATCCTTGTCACCAGCAGTATATTACTTAGTTCATTTTCTTCCCGTCTTGGCATTCCTATTCTGGTTATTTTTCTGGCGATCGGCATGCTGGCAGGAGTCGATGGCGTCGGCGGTATCCCGTTTGATAATTATCCCTTCGCCTACATGGTAAGTAACCTGGCGCTGGCGATTATTTTGCTCGACGGCGGGATGCGCACTCAGGCCAGTTCCTTTCGTGTGGCGTTAGGACCGGCGCTGTCGCTGGCGACGCTGGGCGTACTTATCACCTCCGGTTTAACCGGCATGATGGCGGCGTGGCTGTTTAATCTTGATTTGATCGAAGGTTTATTAATCGGCGCTATCGTCGGCTCCACCGATGCTGCGGCGGTCTTTTCTTTACTGGGTGGTAAGGGGCTTAATGAACGTGTTGGCTCGACGCTGGAGATAGAGTCCGGCAGTAATGATCCAATGGCGGTCTTTCTGACGATTACCCTGATTGCGATGATCCAGCATCATGAAAGCAGTATCAGCTGGATGTTCGTGGTCGATATTCTGCAACAATTTGGCCTCGGGATTGTCATCGGTCTTGGCGGTGGTTATTTACTGCTGCAAATGATTAATCGCATCGCCCTGCCCGCCGGTTTATATCCACTGCTGGCATTAAGCGGTGGTATTTTGATTTTTGCTTTAACCACGGCGCTGGAAGGCAGCGGTATTCTGGCTGTTTATCTGTGCGGTTTTCTGCTGGGTAATCGTCCAATTCGCAACCGCTACGGCATTCTGCAAAATTTCGACGGCCTCGCCTGGCTGGCACAAATCGCCATGTTCCTGGTGCTGGGGCTGTTGGTTAACCCAAGCGATCTACTGCCTATCGCCATTCCGGCGCTCATTTTGTCTGCATGGATGATTTTCTTCGCCCGTCCCCTTTCGGTATTTGCCGGATTGCTACCGTTCCGCGGTTTTAATCTACGTGAGCGCGTGTTTATCAGTTGGGTGGGATTACGCGGCGCGGTGCCAATCATCCTGGCCGTATTC
The DNA here is from genome assembly GCF_002965285.1 of Escherichia sp. MOD1-EC5990. Lineage (NCBI taxonomy): Bacteria > Pseudomonadati > Pseudomonadota > Gammaproteobacteria > Enterobacterales > Enterobacteriaceae > Escherichia > Escherichia sp. MOD1-EC5990. The sequence goes on from NZ_PTRV01000034.1 coordinate 18,223, forward strand.
CCGATGATGGCAGGGCTGGAGAATGCGCGACTGTTCTTTAATGTCGCCTTCTTTGTGGTTCTGGTTTCACTGCTATTGCAGGGAACATCACTCTCGTGGGCGGCGAAAAAGGCCAAAGTGGTGGTTCCGCCCGTCGGACGTCCGGTGTCGCGCGTTGGCCTGGATATTCATCCGGAAAATCCATGGGAGCAGTTTGTTTATCAGTTGAGTGCCGATAAATGGTGTGTAGGTGCGGCACTGCGCGATCTGCATATGCCAAAAGAGACGCGTATTGCGGCACTGTTTCGTGATAACCAATTGCTTCATCCCACCGGCAGCACCCGACTACGCGAAGGTGATGTGTTGTGTGTAATTGGTCGGGAACGCGATCTCCCGGCACTCGGTAAACTGTTTAGCCAGTCGCCGCCGGTCGCGTTGGATCAACGCTTCTTTGGTGACTTCATTCTCGAAGCCAGTGCAAAATATGCTGATGTGGCGCTGATATATGGCCTGGAAGATGGGCGAGAATATCGCGATAAGCAGCAAACGCTGGGTGAAATTGTCCAGCAGTTGTTAGGCGCGGCACCGGTTGTCGGCGACCAGGTAGAGTTTGCCGGGATGATCTGGACGGTGGCCGAGAAAGAAGATAATGAAGTGTTGAAGATTGGCGTACGGGTGGCTGAAGAGGAAGCTGAATCTTAAATTTAATGCAGCATCTATCCCCGGATGCGATGCTTTGCACAACGCAGCCTGAGCCTGCATATAAACTTGTCATTTCCTGATTTTGATATGCTCATACCAACATCAGAAGAAGGTTAAATTATGGATGACAAACCATTGCAGGCTCTGGCTAATAAATTCAAAACACCGGCTCAAAAAAGTCAGTGTAATGACTTCTTCTGACAGCAACAGGTGATGAAAAACTAGTCTCGCATTACCGGCATTCCCGTCAACCACCAGGGGTTCCGGCCTGGCATCGCCCGAAAATATTCCCCCACACATCCTGCCGCGCTGAAATAGCCCATAGAGAACCAATACGCGTATCAGACTGCCCTGTATCTGTAGTGGCGTTTCATCCGCCTGTAACACCGGATAAATGAGCGATTTCTTATAGTTATTCTTTTGCTTAATAACGATTATTTCCGGGTCGTTCGCTCTCGTATTTTCTTTAATACGTCTACGCTGCCTGGGCCGTAATAAAACTTGTTCAGATCTGTTACGCATGTACCAGACCCGTCACGGCATTTCTGACCCGGGAAAAGTCAACGATGAGTCGTTATATCAGCGCAAATGACGTTTTGTGGCACCTTTGCGGTGACCACATTCACGTCTTCGGCGCTGCCAGAGGATATTTATTTCAAGGATGCATAGCATTATGGCCAGCATTAAAGACATACGCCTATTCGCCCCATCTTCCTATAACACAGGCGTACACCCGTCAGGGCGGCGCTTACTGACGGTGGAATTCAAGAATCATCTTTTGCGGAACATGCAGTATCTCGGCCCGCAAAAATTTCGCTGGGGTGATGCCCCCCAGAGGATCATTGACCTCAGTAACGCGGACAAAGTGAAAATACAGATGGAAAACAATATTACCATCACGTTGGAGGCCCCTCCGGATCCGCAATATAACGAGTTCAGGTTGGTCGCCGAATGGTGCACATGGGCTATACAGCAAGATGGTCTGCAAGAAAACCTGCACGAAACTCTGAAAGAAACCCAGCAAGAAATCCTGCAAAAAAAAGTGCCAGAAATATCACAAGAAGACGTGAAAGAAATCCTGAAAAATATCCTGGAAGAAAACCTGCCAGCAATCCGAACTGAAAACCGGGCAGAGGCATTGCGCAGAATGAAGGAATGTCTCATAAATAGACAAATTATGCTCAATCTTAGCGACCTTGGATTGACCTCACTCCCTGAAAATTTGCCTCCACTTCTGATGAAATTTTACTGCAATAATAACGTGTTGTCCGCGTTACCGAAGGTGTTGCCGAAGGAACTGAGGGTGCTTGAGTGTATGGATAACGTTTTGATCTTGTTACCAAAGGTGCAGCCCCCGAAACTGATGATACTGAAGTGCTGTGAAAACTATATTATCTGGCTACCTGAGCTGTCGCCTAACCTGAGAGTGATTGACTGTTCTGAGAACTCATTGCAATTTTTACCGCCGTCGATGCCCCAGTACCTGTATAAACTATCCTGTGCCGGCAACAATATTAACTCAATACCTGATGAGATGCTGGAGAACTTGACTCGCCTGAAAGTATTTGACTGTTCTAGTAACGATTTGATCTCTGCACCACGGCTGCCGCCCAAGCTAATAATATACTACTGTGGTCACAACCAGTTTAAAACGATACCGGTGCCGCAGCCCCATAGCCTGAAGTTGTTTGACTGTAACAGTAACCCTTGGGACAAAGACAATTTACCGACGCTGCTCAAAGCCGTCGAGGGCCTGAAAAACCAGGAGGGCCTGGTGGACCTTTTAGACTTTTTGCGCAAGGAAGGCCAGTTTGACCTGGAGGGACTCGAGGAGCTGGAGGACCTGGAGGACCTGATGGCTCTGGAGCACCTGGAGGATCCGGTACTCCTGGAGCGCGTGAAGGTACAGGAGGACCTGGAGCTCCTGGATCAGCAGTTGGGCCTGTTGAGTCTGGAAAGACAACAGGACTCGCAGCCTGTTAATCAACATTCTGAACATGAACCCGAATCTGCATTAAGGGTAAAGCGTGATTTATCTGAAGTCGAGTTCGAGTCAACAATGAAGCGTAAGCGTTTTATGTAGAACGCCTGTGCGGTGAGCTCAGGTTCCGGGGAAATAGTGTCCATCATTTTAATGGGCACTATCATGGAAAATGGCTCTGTCACATTAACAGCGAAAGTTGCTGACCAGCCGGATGGATGATTTTTTTGCAACCAGAAGACACTGCCTCCGATCCGGCTTACAACAAGTTACACCGTCACAACCGGGACCCGTAACGCCAGCGCGCACATCAACTCATAACCCACAGTTCCGGCAGCGGCGGCGACATCATCAATTTTGATCTCCTTGCCCCACAGCTCAACCGGTGTACCAATACCCGCCTGCGGGCAAGGCGTTAAATCGACCGCCAGCATATCCATCGAGACTGTCCCCACCGTCATGGTACGCACGCCGTCGACTAAAACAGGTGTACCGGTAGGCGCGTGGCGCGGATAACCGTCGGCGTATCCTGCGGCAACAATGCCGATTCGTTGCTCATCGCGCGCAGTATAGCGACCGCCATAGCCCACACGCTCACCCGCTTTTAGCGTCTGGACACCAATAATCTCACTGCTTAGCGTCATTACCGGACGTAATCCGGTATTGGCGATATCGCGCCACTGACCCGACGGCGAAGCACCATACAAAATAATGCCAGGCCGAACCCAGTCAAAATGCGCTTCCGGATGCCACAGAGTCGCCGCCGAATTGGACAATGAACGCCGACATTCCAGCCCTTCCGCCGCCTGCTCAATACGCGCCATTGCGCCGGCAATCCCCTCAGGATGCTCCGCCTCGGCAAAATGCGACATCAGAGTCATTTCGCCAACATTCGCCATCGCCCGCAGCTGCTGCCAGACGGTAAGCACACGATCGGGCTGGAAGCCCAACCGATTCATCCCACTGTTCACTTTAAGATAAATATCCAACGGCGCTTTTAGCCGCGCATTTTGCAGTGCTTTGAGCTGCCAGTTGCTGTGGACGCAGGTGGTCAGGCGGTACTGGTCATAAATCTCCAGATCCTGTGCATGGAAAAAACCCTCCAGCATCAGGATCGGTCCTTTCCAGCCGCGCTCACGTAACGTTATTGCCTCTTCCAGATTAAGTAATGCAAAGCCATCGGTGGCCCCTAGCGCGCTCCAGATACGCTCAATACCGTGCCCGTAAGCATTCGCTTTTACCACCGACCAGACACGCGCGTGCGGCGCGGCCTGCCGGACAATGGAAAGATTCTGTTTTAATGCCTGCAGATCGAGGCTGGCCTGTATCGGACGGGTCATCTCGTTTCCTTAGCTGTGCGCGCCATGTAAATGGCCCGGGCGTGATGGCGTAAATCCACGGCTGTAGCGTGCTACGCTTAAATCCTCATACGGGATCGCTGGCGTACGGCCAGAGAGCAGATCGCTTAACAACTGACCGGAACCGCAAGCCATCGTCCAGCCGAGCGTACCGTGACCGGTATTCAGCCACAGATTTTTAAAGCGTGTACGCCCCACAACCGGCGTACCGTCTGGCGTCATCGGGCGCAGACCAGTCCAGAATGTGGCCTGCTCGACATGACCGCCGCGTGGATAGAGATCGCGAACCACCATTTCCAGCGTTTCACGACGTGGCTGCAACAGCTCGGTGTTAAAGCCAACAATTTCCGCCATTCCACCAACGCGAATGCGGTTATCGAAACGGGTAATGGCGATTTTATAGGTTTCATCAAGAATGGTGGACACCGGCGCGCCATCTTCTTGCGCAATCGGAATGGTCAGCGAGTAGCCTTTCAGCGGATAGACCGGAATATCAACAATGCCTTTAAGCATCGCCGTCGAATAAGAACCAAACGCCATCACATACGCATCGGCCTTAATCACTTCATCACCACACTTCACGCCATAGATCTGCTCGCCGTCGCAAAGCAGTTGGTCAACAGGCGTATTAAAGCGGAATTTAACCCCCGCCTGCTCTGCCATCCGCGCCAGATTCTGGGTAAACAGCTGGCAGTCTCCGGTTTCGTCATTGGGTAACTGCAGGCCGCCCGTCAGTTTGTGCGCCACTTCCGCCAACGCAGGTTCCACTTCCGCCAGGCGGCTGGATTCCAGCAGTTGATACGGTACGCCTGCATCCTCCAGCACGGCGATATCGCGAGTGGCGTTTTCATATTGTTGTTCTGTACGGAACAGTTGCAGCGTCCCGCCCTGCCGCCCTTCATACTGAATATGAGTTTCGGCGCGCAATGCTTTCAGGCAATCACGGCTGTATTCCGCCAGACGCACCATCCGCCCTTTGTTTTCCATGTAGTGGCTGGTGTCACAGTTACGTAACATTTGCCACATCCATTTCAACTGGAACTGCGTACCGTCGAGACGAACCGCCAGCGGTGCATGGCGCTGGAACATCCATTTAATCGCTTTTAAAGGTACACCTGGCGCTGCCCACGGCGCAGCATAGCCGGGGGAAATTTGCCCGGCATTCGCAGCACTGGTTTCCAGGGCTGCTCCTGACTCCCGATCAATGACGGTGACCTCATGTCCTGCCTGATTTAAGTACCAGGCGCTGGCAACGCCTACCACACCACTTCCCAGTATGACAACTCGCATAGCCACTCCGATAACGGTAGATACAGTAAAAGAATAATAATCTAATTACATCTTGATAACTCAGTTGAAAATATTATTCAACATACGGCTTTTTTATGGTGAGCTGGCTCACATCTCCCTGACTCTGCAGCAATATGGCATCTTTAGTATCTCCTGCTGAACACCCTTTTTAACCAGCATAAAATTCCGCTCAGAAGCGAATTACTGGCACTCTGATAATAAGAAATCGCAAAGAAAAAAATTCTTCGGCGACGCGGTTTTTAACAGGTGTTCTATGCTTGAAATGAGGTGTTCCACACAGAGAGCACCGACAACAATGAGGTGCGCGTATGGCGACGATCGATTCTATGAATAAGGACACCACACGTTTGAGCGATGGACCCGACTGGACGTTTGACCTGCTGGATGTTTATCTGGCAGAGATAGACCGGGTAGCGAAACTCTATCGGCTGGATACCTACCCGCACCAGATTGAAGTGATCACCTCAGAACAGATGATGGATGCCTACTCCAGCGTCGGCATGCCAATTAACTATCCACACTGGTCATTCGGTAAAAAGTTTATCGAGACTGAACGGCTGTATAAGCACGGTCAGCAAGGACTGGCCTATGAAATCGTCATTAACTCTAACCCGTGTATCGCTTACCTGATGGAAGAGAACACTATCACCATGCAGGCACTTGTGATGGCCCACGCCTGCTATGGGCATAACTCTTTCTTCAAAAACAATTACTTATTCCGTAGCTGGACCGACGCCAGTTCGATTGTCGATTATCTGATTTTTGCCCGTAAATATATTACCGAGTGCGAAGAACGTTATGGCGTAGATGAAGTAGAGCGGCTTCTTGACTCCTGTCATGCGCTGATGAACTACGGTGTGGATCGGTACAAACGCCCGCAAAAAATCTCGCTGCAAGAAGAAAAAGCCCGGCAGAAAAGTCGCGAAGAGTATCTGCAAAGTCAGGTCAATATGCTCTGGCGTACCCTGCCGAAGCGCGAGGAAGAGAAAACGGTTGCTGAAGCGCGCCGCTATCCGTCCGAGCCACAAGAAAACCTGCTCTATTTTATGGAGAAAAATGCACCCCTGCTGGAATCATGGCAGCGTGAAATTCTGCGTATTGTGCGTAAGGTGAGCCAGTATTTTTATCCGCAAAAACAGACTCAGGTGATGAACGAAGGCTGGGCGACCTTCTGGCACTACACCATCCTTAACCATCTGTATGATGAAGGGAAAGTAACGGAACGTTTTATGCTGGAGTTTTTGCACAGCCACACCAATGTGGTCTTCCAGCCGCCCTATAATAGCCCGTGGTACAGTGGAATAAACCCGTATGCGCTTGGTTTCGCCATGTTCCAGGATATTAAACGGATTTGTCAGTCGCCGACGGAAGAAGACAAATACTGGTTCCCGGATATCGCCGGTTCTGACTGGCTGGAAACATTGCATTTTGCGATGCGTGATTTCAAAGATGAGAGTTTTATCAGCCAGTTCCTGTCACCGAAAGTGATGCGTGATTTCCGCTTCTTCACCGTGCTGGATGACGATCGCCATAATTATCTGGAGATTTCCGCTATTCATAATGAAGAAGGTTATCGGGAGATCCGTAACCGGTTATCGTCGCAATATAATTTAAGTAATCTGGAGCCGAATATTCAGATCTGGAACGTGGATTTGCGCGGCGACCGTTCGCTGACGCTGCGTTACATTCCACATAATCGCGCACCGCTGGATCGGGGGCGCAAAGAAGTGCTGAAGCATGTGCATCGCCTGTGGGGATTTGATGTGATGCTGGAACAGCAAAACGAAGACGGCAGCGTCGAGTTGCTGGAACGTTGCCCGCCGAGAATGGGAAATCTGTAAAAACAACAAAAAACCCCTCGTTTGAGGGGTTTGCTTTTTAAACGGAAGGGATTATCGCCCCTGAATAGCTAAATCACCCGGCAGATTTTTCTGCATCCGGTGCCAAATCTCGCCGCTCTCATGCCCATAGCGACGCACTGTTTCGTATACCTGATCGTGTGCGCCTTCACTGCACAACGCCGACAGTTTGTGGTAGAAGCCCAGCGCCAGACTGCGCGCTTCCGGATTGGCGAAATAGTGACGACCAATGCGCGTATACAGCCCTTTCATCCCGTTAAGGATCAGACCGTAAATCGGGTTGCCGGAAGCAAACGCCAGACCGCGGAATATGTTGTAATCCAGCTCGGCAAAGGCATCGGCGTGATCGGCCACTTCATTAGCGGTAGCCAGCACTTCCTGCGCTTTATCGGGATGCTGACGAAACGCGGTGCGAATAAAAATAGTGGAAATATTGGTACGCACCGACAGCAAATTATCAATAAGCTGCGGCACACTTTCGTGATCCAGTCGCGCCAGTGTTTCAAGGATATTTAAACCGGAAGTTTCCCAGAAATTATTCACCTTCGTCGGCTTGCCATGTTGAATGGTCAACCAGCCATCTCGTGCCAGACGCTGTAACACTTCACGTAACGTAGTACGCGTTACGCCAATTAATTCTGAAAGTTCACGTTCTGCGGGCAAAATAGTCCCGGGAGGGAAGCGGTTATTCCAGATACTTTCAATAATGTACTCTTCCGCGAAACCCGCCGGGCTTTGCGCCTTAATGACCATAGTGAGATTTCCATAACACAGCAAAACAAAGTTGGACTCATCATACCAGAGGGCTATCTACGCTGATAGCAGACAAAAAGAAGAAAAAAGGGATCAAGGCTTCATTTTCTACATCTCTTTTCTCCAGACCATCAACACTTGCCTCGATCCCCTCCTGGCCGTTAAGCTTTGCGTTCTAAGATAAAAACATCATTGATTATTTCTAAGGTAAGGGAAACCATCATGGAGATCTCCTGGGGCCGTGCCCTATGGCGCAACTTTTTGGGCCAGTCCCCCGACTGGTACAAACTCGCCCTCATTATTTTCTTAATTCTTAATCCGTTAATTTTCATCATCAGCCCCTTTGTTGCCGGTTGGCTGCTGGTGGCGGAATTTATTTTCACTCTGGCGATGGCCCTCAAATGCTATCCGCTGCTCCCCGGTGGTCTGTTGGCTATCGAAGCGGTATTCATCGGCATGACCAGCGCGGAACATGTTCGTGAAGAGGTGGCGGCGAATCTTGAAGTCTTGCTGTTACTGATGTTTATGGTGGCGGGTATCTATTTTATGAAACAGCTGTTGCTGTTCATATTTACCCGTTTGCTGTTAAGCATTCGCTCCAAAATGCTGCTGTCGCTCTCTTTTTGCATGGCGGCGGCGTTCCTCTCCGCGTTCCTCGATGCCTTAACCGTCGTGGCGGTGGTGATCAGCGTCGCAGTCGGTTTTTATGGGATTTATCACCGCGTAGCCTCTTCCCGTACTGAAGATACCGACCTGCAAGACGATAGTCATATCGACAAGCATTACAAAGTGGTTCTGGAACAGTTCCGTGGCTTTCTGCGTAGCCTGATGATGCATGCCGGTGTTGGCACCGCATTAGGCGGCGTGATGACCATGGTGGGCGAACCACAGAACTTGATCATCGCTAAAGCGGCTGGCTGGCATTTTGGCGATTTCTTCCTGCGCATGTCGCCGGTGACCGTTCCAGTTCTGATTTGTGGCCTGTTGACCTGCCTGCTGGTGGAGAAGCTGCGTTGGTTTGGCTACGGCGAAACGCTGCCGGAGAAAGTCCGCGAAGTGCTGCAACAGTTTGACGATCAAAGTCGCCACCAGCGTACCCGTCAGGATAAAATTCGTCTGATTGTCCAGGCGATTATCGGCGTCTGGCTGGTCACCGCGCTGGCGTTGCATCTGGCGGAGGTTGGCCTGATTGGTTTGTCGGTCATTATTCTGGCGACATCATTGACTGGTGTCACTGATGAACATGCTATCGGTAAAGCCTTCACCGAATCTCTGCCATTCACCGCACTGTTGACTGTCTTTTTCTCGGTCGTCGCGGTAATTATTGATCAGCAACTGTTCTCACCAATCATTCATTTTGTCCTACAGGCATCGGAACACGCCCAGCTGTCGTTGTTCTATATTTTTAACGGCCTGCTGTCATCCATTTCGGATAATGTCTTCGTGGGAACGATCTATATCAACGAAGCAAAGGCAGCCATGGAGAGTGGCGTTATCACACTGAAGCAATATGAACTTCTGGCCGTCGCCATTAACACCGGGACCAACCTCCCCTCCGTCGCGACGCCGAATGGCCAGGCGGCGTTCTTGTTCCTGCTGACCTCCGCACTCGCGCCATTGATTCGTCTCTCTTATGGTCGCATGGTATGGATGGCTCTTCCCTACACCCTCGTACTAACGGTTGTCGGGTTACTCTGTGTTGAGTTTACGCTTGCCCCTGTAACCGAATGGTTTATGCAAATGGGCTGGATAGCAACGCTTTGATAACAACTTACCGGGCATATAAATGCCCGGTTTGCCTTTTCGCCCGATAATTGTCCAATTACCTCCTATTTTTGCTGCCTCCTGGTGGCGCAGCGAATGAATTGGTTTAAACTGCGCACTCTATGCATATTGCAGGGAAATGATTATGTTGCGATTTTTGAATCAATGTTCACAAGGTCGGGGCGCGTGGCTGTTGATGGCGTTTACCGCTCTGGCACTGGAACTGACGGCGCTGTGGTTCCAGCATGTGATGTTACTGAAACCTTGCGTGCTCTGTATTTATGAACGCTGCGCATTATTCGGCATTCTGGGTGCTGCGCTGATTGGCGCGATCGCCCCGAAAACTCCGCTGCGTTATGTAGCGATGATTATCTGGTTGTATAGTGCGTTCCGCGGTGTGCAGTTAACTTACGAGCACACCATGCTTCAGCTCTATCCTTCGCCGTTTGCGACCTGTGATTTTATGGTTCGTTTCCCTGACTGGCTGCCGCTGGATAAATGGGTGCCGCAAGTGTTTGTCGCCTCTGGCGATTGCGCCGAGCGTCAGTGGGAATTTTTAGGTCTGGAAATGCCGCAGTGGCTGCTCGGTATTTTTATCGCTTACCTGATTGTCGCGGTGCTGGTGGTGATTTCCCAGCCGTTTAAAGCGAAAAAACGTGACCTGTTCGGTCGCTAATCCATTTGGCGCTCCTGCGGGAGCGCTTTTTGCTACCGCTATGTTCATTTGACCCGCAGTAAATCCGTACTTCGTGTTGTATAACGTGGTGAAAGCATGGCACGCTTCATCTGCCATTGTTGCTGGATCCCCTGCCCGGCAAAATAGAGTGTTCCTCTGCCCTCTTTAGCATTTAGCGTATCCATTACCGCCATCAATTGCTCACTCCCGGGGCGCGGTGCGTTGTCATCGAATAAATTGAGCTGCGCGACTCCCTGACTGAAGAAATCCCCCAGCATCACGCCCGCTTTTTGGTAGCGATGGCCCGCTTGCCAGATGGCATCCAGAGATCGCGTAGCGGCGTTAATGATATCCCTGCTGTCCTGAGTGGGCGTCAGCAGTTTTACCGACGCGCTATTGCCGTAATAAGGTTCATTGAGCGCAAATGGTGACGTCTTAATAAACGTGGAGATAAACCGACAATATTGATGCTCGCTGCGAAGTTTTTCCGCCGCCCGGGCAGCGTAACTACAAATGGCCTGCCGCATCGACGTATAATCCGTGATGCGTTCACCAAACGAACGGGAACAGATAATTTCCTGCTTTGTCGGTGCAAACTCTTCCAGTTGCAAACAGGGTTCACCGCGCAGTTCACGCACCGTTCTTTCGAGCACTACATTAAAATGTTTACGGATAAACCGGATATCTGTATCCGCCAAATCGAGAACGGTTTTGATCCCCATCGCGTCCAGTTTTTTGCTGATCCGCCGTCCAATCCCCCAGACTTCATCCACGGGGAGAGCAGACATTAATTTACGCTGGCGTTCCAGATTTGATAAATCCACCACCCCACCCGTCTGCCGCTGCCATTTTTTTGCCGCATGATTGGCAAGCTTAGCCAGCGTTTTGGTCTGGGCGATCCCCACACCAACAGTAAGATGGGTACGTTGTAGCACCTTTGCGCGAATTTCTCTGCCAAAATCAGTCAGATCGCGACAATTACGCACACCGGTCAGATCGCAGAATGCCTCATCAATACTGTAAATCTCGACGCGGGGCGATAGCTCTTCCAGCGTCGACATCACCCGATTGCTCATATCGGCGTAAAGCTCATAGTTACTGCTAAAGCAAACCACGCCACAGCGGCGAAACAGATCTTTTTGTTTGAACCAGGGATCGCCCATTTTAACGCCCAGCGCCTTTGCCTCAGCGTTTCGGGCGATAACGCAACCGTCATTATTCGATAGCACAACCACCGGTTTACCCCATAAATCAGGGCGAAACACCGTCTCACAGCTGGCATAAAAAGCGTTTACATCACAGAGGGCAAACATCAGCGCATCGCCTTAACGACGTGGATCACCACACCAAAGACATCCAGCGTATCTTCGCTACTGATGGTAATGGGTGAATATGCACTGTTCATGGGAATAAGCTGCACAGTCGGGCGTAGTTGCAATTTTTTCACCGTAAACTCGCCGTCAACAGCAGCGATGACAATATCACCATGGCTGGCGGTAATAGCGCTATCGACAATCAGTAAATCACCGTCACTAATCCCACCGTCAATCATAGAATCACCACTTGCTTTGACGAAGTAAGTCGCGCTGGGATGCTGGATCAACAGTTGATTCAGATCGATGCGCTGTTCAACGTAATCTGCGGCCGGTGAAGGAAAGCCACACTGAACAAGATCGCTAAATAGCGGAAAAGTCACAATTTCGCGGAGATCCGCAGGCTTGATAAACAACATAATAATCTGCCTGAAGTTATACTGTTTTTATATACAGTAGTCTGTTCTTGCCAGCAGATCAATACTGATTCAGGCTATCAATATTTGTCGCTGCATAGACTGCTGATTTTTCGTTCTCTTATCCTGTGCTCACGCGGCCTTCTGGCGCCAGCATTCATCCAGCAGAAAGGAAAAATATCGCCCGGTTTAAAAATAGAATGGAAGCATTCGCCATAATGACATTAAACATTGTTTGATATTTATCATATTAATATAAATAAAGACATTGACGCATCTCACCCGCCTAACTATGAATTAGATGAAGTAAAATTCATTAATAGTTGTAAAACAGGAGTTTCATTACAATTTATATATTTAAAGAGGCGAATGATTATGACTGAAATCGTTGCAGATAAAACGGTAGAGGTAGTTAAAAACGCAATCGAAACCGCAGATGGAGCATTAGACCTTTATAATAAATATCTCGATCAGGTCATCCCCTGGCAGACCTTCGATGAAACCATAAAAGAGTTAAGTCGCTTTAAACAGGAGTATTCACAGGCAGCCTCCGTTTTAGTTGGCGATATTAAAACCTTACTTATGGATAGCCAGGATAAGTATTTTGAAGCAACCCAAACGGTGTATGAATGGTGTGGTGTTGCGACACAATTGCTCGCAGCATATATTTTGCTATTTGATGAGTACAATGAGAAGAAAGCATCCGCCCAGAAAGACATTCTCATTAAGGTACTGGATGACGGCATCACGAAGCTGAATGAAGCGCAAAAATCTCTGCTGGTAAGCTCACAAAGTTTCAACACCGCTTCCGGAAAACTGCTGGCGTTAGATAGCCAGTTAACCAATGATTTTTCAGAAAAAAGCAGCTATTTCCAGTCACAGGTAGATAAAATCAGGAAGGAAGCGTATGCCGGTGCCGCAGCCGGTGTCGTCGCCGGTCCATTTGGATTAATCATTTCCTATTCTATTGCTGCGGGCGTAGTTGAAGGGAAACTGATTCCAGAATTGAAGAACAAGTTAAAATCTGTGCAGAGTTTCTTTACCACCCTGTCTAACACGGTTAAACAAGCGAATAAAGATATCGATGCTGCCAAATTGAAATTAACCACCGAAATAGCCGCCATCGGGGAGATAAAAACGGAAACTGAAACAACCAGATTCTACGTTGATTATGATGATTTAATGCTTTCTTTGCTAAAAGAAGCGGCAAAAAAAATGATTAACACCTGTAATGAGTATCAGAAAAGACACGGTAAGAAGACACTCTTTGAGGTACCTGAAGTCTGATAAGCGATTATTCTCTCCATGTACTCAAGGTATAAAGTTTATCACATTTAAAAATACAGACGTTTTTTAAAGATTGAGAGTTACCTGTTAATAATAAGGTATCGGGTAACTCTCATTATGACAGAGCGCTTTCAAAAACAGGGCTACGAAATGGCGAGCATCCAGACGTATATTAAGAAAGCCCCCATCAACATCTATTAAATTTATCACTGCGCCCAGTCAGGTTTATTTAAGATATGATCCTGCCAGTCAATCACTTCTGATTCTTTCACTGCGATATGACGCACAGAGATACGTTCGCCATGCATTGCCGCTTTCGAACCAGTAAGCAGCGGATGCCACGCAGGTAAATCTTTACCTTCCGCCAGCAAGCGATAAGCGCAGGTTATTGGCAACCATTCGAATGTTGGCAGATTTTCACGGGTTAGTTTAATGCAGTCGGGTTCAAACTCGAAACGACGCTCGTAGTTCCGACATTGACAGGTTTTAATATTGAGCTGGCGACAGGCGACGTTAGTGAAGTAGATTTCGTCGGTGTCTTCGTCCATTAGTTTATGCAGACAACACTGACCGCAACCATCACACAACGACTCCCATTCCGCATCGCTCATTTCGTCCAGGGTTTTACTTTGCCAGAAAGGTACATCGCTCATCAGGTGTTCCGCCATTACGTTAAAACGCACCTTATAACCAGTCTGGCACAGCGATGCAAGTTTTGCCGCCGCTTTCAGGCGGCAAAAAGTATTACAAAACGCGAGTTGTCAAAGAATGCCCATCGAAAGTGACTGTCAGCTCATCACCGCTTTGCAACGGGCCGACGCCATCAGGCGTGCCTGTCAGCACAACGTCACCGGCCTTGAGGGTAAAGAACTTGCTCATATAAGCGATCAGCGGAACGATTTTATGGATCATGTCCGCAGTCGTACCTTGCTGGCGTTGTTCGCCGTTTACGCTCAGGCCCAGCACTGTATTTTGCGGATCGCCGGTGAATTCCGCCGCGGGAATAAACCCGGAAAGCGGACAAGAGTTATCAAACGCTTTGGCCTTTTCCCACGGCTGCCCGGCTTTCTTCATTTTTCCCTGAACATCACGCAATGTCAGATCGAGCGCCACGCCGTAACCGGCAATTGCTTTGCGGACATGCTCTTCCGTAGCCTGACGTAGCGTCGCGCCAATCAACACCGCCAGTTCGACTTCATGATGAACTGAACCGAAATCGGATGGGATCGCCAATGGCTGCCGCAGATCGCACAGTGCCGTCTCTGGTTTAATAAACAGCACTGGCTCTTCGGGCACTGCACTGCCCATCTCTTTAATATGTTTGGCATAGTTACTGCCAACACAGACTACTTTACTCACCGGATAATCCAGCAGCGCACCTTGCCAGTTGTGATGTTGATACATAATGTTCCCCTCACTTATCGTGGATATGAAAACCCGCGCCGACAAAGATAATGCCACCGCCGGATATCGGTTATTTGTTAGTGTCGTCTGTTTTCTGCCCCATTACGGAAAGATGTTGCTTCAGCAAATCTTCGGGGGGTGGCGGTAACTGCAGATAGTAACCTTGCTCGGTTAATGCCAGTTTAACCTTCTCAATATCGGCATTGACCAATTTCTTCCGCCCATCCAGCGGCAGAATCATCGCTAACTGAGGCTGACCAAAACCTTTCATCAGTTCCTCAGGAACACGCGAAAAATCGTCTTTTTTTTCGACATATAAATAGGTCTGGTCACGCTTGCTGCTTCGATAAATCACACAAAACATACATTTACTCTTTAAAATGCCAGGTTTTGGCATAAGCTAACATCAATGAAACCCGCGCCACAAGCCAGCCAGCTGTAGATTTCTGCGGTTTGTTCAATCCATGCGCCCTTTATAAGTAATCCCCGGCAAGAATACCGCACCAGGATTTTACCGAATACAGGAAAGCCACTGGAATTCCCCCGTAAGGAATTGTTATATTATAACAGTTCATCGTACTCATTCTGAACAGGAGACTACCTATGAAAATCAAGGGCATCAGTAAGGGTGTATTGCTGCTTGCACTGCTAACCTCTACGAGCTTTGCTGCAGGTAAGAATGTCAATGTTGAGTTCAGAAAAGGTCATAGCAGCGCTCAGTACTCCGGCGAAATAAAGGGATATGATTACGATACATATACCTTCTATGCCAAAAAAGGCCAGAAAGTGCATGTGAGTATCTCTAATGAAGGCGCTGATACTTACCTCTTCGGACCAGGGATCGATGATTCTGTTGATTTATCCAGATATTCCCCAGAACTCGATAGTCACGGACAATACGCACTCCCAGCTTCTGGCAAATATGAGCTGCGTGTGCTGCAAACTCGAAATGACGCCCGTAAAAACAAAACTAAAAAATATAACGTTGATATTCAAATTAAGTAAATGTCAATCGACGGGGACTCTCCCCGTCATAAACGTTAACGCCCCACTCCTCTCTGTCGCTTAAGAGGTTAATGACGAATAGAACATAATGTAAACAAGACATCACTCACGACACATAAATAACATCTTTGTGGTGGTTTGATTGATTTTTCCACTCCGCTTACCATTCACACCAAAATAACGATCATCACGACATAATTTTTCTTTAACATCGCAAAATACACCGTTAGAGAATGTAAATTCGCTGGGATCGTAACCTTGTACTGATTGTAAGTTTTCAGCGGCTTTTTCGCCGAGATATTTCCTTGTTAACTCTGGGGAAATGCCATCTGAGTTAACACAAATATACGGGTCGCAAACAACGCCGCACACCGGAGATTGAAGTCCGCCAGCGTCATTTCCAGACGCCATTGATGAGAACATCATCCCCACACCTGACAATCCGATATAAAAAATACGCATCATATTCATAGCACATCCTGATAATCCAACCGTACAACACTTATGCTCATTTCATCATCAATCCGTAATCAAAACCGCTGACCTGGACGAGTTACGATGACCTGACAGAAGTATCAGACGTCTTCTGCGGTTTCTATGATAGAGCAATTCTGTGGCGGATATTAAGATAACGGGTATCTGTTCTTTAATGATGCTGCAAAAAATGGAAAGTTAAGAAAGCCTGGCGTGGTGAAAAAATACACTCGTCTCAATACTGGATATTTAAACAGGTCTGAAGATGCTGTCACGATTAGGGTGCGGAAAAAGGAAGCGTAAATAAGAACAATCAAAAGTACGACGGCAATGGGTTGATTGACAAGGGTATTTTTTAAGCTATGAATCAGCGCCATTTATCACAGAATAGACTTTTACTCTGAATAAATGGGAGGGTGACTTGCCTCAATATAATCCAGACTATAACATGCCTTATAGTCTTCGGAACATCATCGCGCGCTGGCGATGATTAATAGCTAATTGAGTAAGGCCAGGATGTCAAACACGCCAATCGAGCTTAAAGGCAGTAGCTTCACTTTATCTGTGGTTCATCTGCATGAGGCAGAACCTAAGGTTATTCATCAGGCGCTGGAAGACAAAATCGCTCAGGCCCCCGCATTTTTAAAACATGCCCCTGTTGTACTCAACGTCAGTGCACTTGAAGACCCGGTAAACTGGTCAGCGATGCATAAGGCTGTTTCGGCAACTGGTTTGCGGGTTATTGGCGTAAGTGGCTGCAAAGATGCGCAACTTAAAGCCGAAATTGAAAAGATGGGGCTGCCTATCCTGACGGAAGGAAAGGAAAAAGCGCCGCGTCCAGCTCCCGCACCGCAGGCTCCAGCGCAAAATACAACGCCGGTCACAAAAACGCGTTTAATAGATACCCCGGTGCGTTCCGGTCAGCGTATTTATGCTCCACAATGTGATCTGATTGTTACAAGCCACGTTAGCGCTGGGGCCGAATTGATTGCCGATGGTAACATTCATGTTTATGGCATGATGCGCGGTCGTGCGCTGGCAGGGGCAAGTGGTGACCGGGAAACGCAAATATTTTGTACGAACCTGATGGCGGAACTGGTGTCCATCGCAGGTGAATACTGGCTGAGTGATCAAATCCCAGCAGAATTTTATGGCAAAGCAGCGCGACTACAGTTAGTCGAAAACGCTTTGACCGTTCAACCGTTAAATTGATCCCTTTTTAACAAGGAATTTCTATGGCACGCATTATTGTTGTTACTTCGGGCAAAGGGGGTGTTGGTAAGACAACCTCCAGCGCGGCCATCGCCACTGGTTTGGCCCAGAAGGGAAAGAAAACTGTCGTGATAGATTTTGATATCGGCCTGCGTAATCTCGACCTGATTATGGGTTGTGAACGCCGGGTCGTTTACGATTTCGTCAACGTCATTCAGGGCGATGCAACGCTAAATCAGGCGTTAATTAAAGATAAGCGTACTGAAAATCTCTATATTCTTCCGGCATCGCAAACACGCGATAAAGATGCCCTTACCCGTGAAGGGGTCGCCAAAGTTCTTGATGATCTGAAAGCGATGGACTTTGAATTTATCGTTTGTGACTCCCCGGCAGGGATTGAAACCGGTGCGTTAATGGCACTCTATTTTGCAGACGAAGCCATTATTACCACCAACCCGGAAGTCTCCTCAGTACGCGACTCTGACCGTATTTTAGGCATTCTGGCGTCGAAATCACGCCGCGCAGAAAATGGCGAAGAGCCTATTAAAGAGCATCTGCTGTTAACGCGCTATAACCCAGGCCGCGTGAGCAGAGGTGACATGTTGAGCATGGAAGATGTGCTGGAGATCCTGCGCATCAAACTCGTCGGCGTGATTCCTGAGGATCAATCAGTATTGCGCGCCTCTAACCAGGGTGAACCGGTCATTCTCGACATTAACGCCGATGCGGGTAAAGCCTACGCAGATACCGTAGAACGTCTGTTGGGAGAAGAACGTCCTTTCCGCTTCATTGAAGAAGAGAAGAAAGGCTTCCTCAAACGCTTGTTCGGAGGATAAGTTATGGCATTACTCGATTTCTTTCTCTCGCGGAAGAAAAACACGGCCAACATTGCAAAAGAACGGCTGCAGATTATTGTTGCTGAACGCCGTCGCAGCGATGCAGAACCGCATTATCTGCCGCAGTTGCGTAAAGATATTCTTGAGGTCATTTGTAAATACGTACAAATTGATCCTGAGATGGTAACCGTACAGCTTGAGCAAAAAGATGGCGATATTTCTATTCTTGAGCTGAACGTGACCTTACCGGAAGCAGAAGAGCTGAAATAAGCCCGCTGTAAAAGCGCATTTATCTTCAAGGCAGAGTCATCTCTGCCTTGAGTTTTTCATCCCCCTCATCCACGTTTGATAAGAGCGGCGAGTATTCTTGCTGATGCTACTCATTGCTTCCCCCCCCCTTTACACCTTAATGCCGTTCCCCCCACACAGAACAAATTGTTTATACCTGGCTGAGTAAATAACCTTATTGTTAGTATTGGTATACTGGGAGATGATAACCCCGCAATTTCATTATTCATTGTTCTCCCATAGGATGAGGTTTCCCGCCGTAACTGGCGGGCTTTTTTTGCCGCAGAATTTTCCCTTTTAACATCCTGTAAACGGAAACTGCGCCGAAGCGCAGTTTAATTACTGATTGTCAGAACGACCAGTTCACACCAGCCACCGCGTTCCACGGGGATTCCACACTGGCACCATGGCTATACCCCACCCCGAGATGCCCGCTTAACGAACTGCTGAATGAGGCTTTAATACCTGCCTGGTATATTCCACGTCTGCCCGACAAATCATTGACAAAATTACCGTCAT
>NZ_PTRV01000035.1:0-31427 GCF_002965285.1 Escherichia sp. MOD1-EC5990
ATATAATTCAATAAGATACATAAAAACTCTATATTTAAATTATTGCCATAATACACCTGACGCGAATTGCACAGGTTCACACAATCTATTTAACGCTTGCAGAATACCCCTCTTTACGATCGATAAAAAGTCCTTTTCTTATTTATTTTGAAGCGTAAAATGCGGGGTGATGAAGGAGTGGTGATTTTATTTTCACCGCCATCAAGGCGGCATTTCCGATATTTTTTGCGGTACAAATATGCCGTGTTCATGGCCTGTACGAGATAACATGACGGATCACTTTTATGAGCAAAAAATTTGAAGGCAGCGTCGCGCCTCGCGAGCGTATTAATATATCGTATGTCCCAAAAACAGATGGCCAGACGGCTGAAGTGGAACTTCCGCTTAACATGCTCGTTGTCGGCGATACCGGAAATACGCAGGAAACATCCTCACTGGATGAACGTCAGGCAGTTTCCGTTAACAAGCACAATTTCGGTGCAGTGATGGCTGAAGCAGCCATTGGCCTCAATTTTACCGTCCCCGCCACGCTGAAGGGAAGCACAACGGACGATGAACTGAATGTGGCGCTGAATATCAAGTCACTGGATGATTTTTCACCAGATAGCGTGGCCCGGCAGGTTCCGGAAGTGAATAAATTGCTGGAACTGCGTGAAGCACTGACTGCACTGAAGGGGCCGATGGGTAACCTTCCGGCATTCCGTACCCAGCTCCAGGCATTGCTGGAAAATGAAGAGTCCCGCGAGCAGTTGCTCAAAGAAATCGGCCAGATGAGCAATAAATAACCATCACTATTTCATTAAACAGGGTTATCCAGGCATGACGGCACACAAAAATATCTCCGGGACATACCACCTCTCTGTTGCAGACATTCTGCAGGTGGTTTACCAGGTATGTTTCAGCCCGTCCGTTGAAATCAACCAGGATGGTGTGGCTGCGCTGATTACAACACTGGATCGCCGTATCAGTGATCTATTGGATGAGATTATCCATTTTTGTGAGTTTCAGCAGAGCGCGTCGCACTTGCAGCGCGTACTTCACTGACGGCGAAAAGCCGGTTTCAGAAACACAGCTAAAACAGAAGGATTTTCAGTATGTCTTTACAGGAAGAGGAACTCGTTTCCAGTCATGCCGGGCAGCCTGAGCAGGCATCGTCGCTGCTTGATCAAATCATGGCACAGACCCGTATTCAGCCCGGTTCGGAAGGTTATGACGTTGCCCGCCAGGGTGTGACAGCCTTTATTGCCAGCATCCTGCAATCCACTGCATCTGCCGAACCGGTCAATAAACTGGCCGTGGACAGCATGATTGCAGATATTGATGAACGCATCAGCCGCCAGATGGATGTCATCATCCATGCGCCTGCCTTTCAGCAGGTCGAGTCGTTCTGGCGCTCACTGAAAACCATGGTGGATCGCGTTGATTTCCGTGAAAACATCAAGGTCAACGTGCTTCATGTCACCAAGCAGGAACTTCTGGAAGACTTTGAGTTTGCGCCAGAAATTATTCAGTCCGGATTTTATAAGCACGTTTATTCGTCCGGTTTCGGACAGTTTGGCGGTGAACCCATCGCTGCCGTGCTGGGCGCTTATGAGTTCAAAAATACCGCGCCTGACATGAAACTGCTGCAATACGTCAGTGCCGTGGGCGCAATGGCGCACGCACCGTTCCTGTCCTCCGTTTCCCCGGAGTTTATGGGGCTGAACTCGTGGACCGAACTGCCTAATATCAAAGATCTTTATGCCATCTTTGAAGGTCCGGCCTACACCAAATGGCGCGCCCTGCGTGACTCGGAAGATTCGCGCTATTTAGGGCTTACGGCACCCCGCTTCCTGCTTCGCCAGCCCTGGTCACCAACAGATAACCCTGTTAAGAACTTTAACTATTACGAAGATGTCAGCCAGAACCACGAAGATTATCTGTGGGGTAATACGGCCTGGATGCTGGCATGCAATATCGCAGACAGTTTTGCCAAATACCGCTGGTGTCCAAACATTATCGGTCCGCAAAGCGGCGGCGCAGTGAAAGATCTGCCGGTGCATCTGTTCGAAACGATGGGGCAGATTCAGGCCAAAATCCCAACCGAGGTGCTGGTCACCGATCGCCGCGAATTTGAACTGGCTGAAGAGGGTTTTATCACCCTTACCATGCGTAAAGACTCTGATAATGCAGCCTTTTTCTCTGCAAACTCGGTACAAAAACCGAAGCACTTTCCGGGAAAAGATGCAGAAACCAACTATAAGCTGGGTACGCAGCTTCCTTATCTCTTCATCATCAATCGGTTAGCGCACTACATCAAGGTGTTGCAGCGTGAACAACTGGGGTCATGGAAAGAAAGGAGCGACTTAGAAAGAGAGCTTAATACCTGGATCCGTCAGTATGTTGCCGACCAGGAAAACCCGCCTGCAGACGTGCGCAGCCGCAAACCTCTGCGCGCTGCCAAAGTTGAGGTTATGGATGTAGAAGGCGAACCCGGCTGGTACCAGGTTGCGCTAAGCGTGAGACCTCATTTTAAATTTATGGGGGCAAATTTTGAGCTTTCCCTGGTTGGCCGGTTAGACAGGGAGTAACACACCATGATACCGGATCGGGAAAGAACCACAGGTTCTCTTTTTGAGCGTATGGAAGCCTCTTCGGCCAGAAACCGGCAGGGAGGCAGTATTCATTCGCTCAGGCAATCCATTCGCCAGAACCTACAAAATATTCTTAATACCCGGTCCGGTAGTTGCCGGGGTGCGCCTGAGCTGGGCATTGATGAACCGGAAGGGGCTGAAAACTTCCGCGAATCCATGAGTCGGGCCATCGAGCAATGTATAGAACGCTATGAACCCCGGATCTCACACGCTGAAGTGCAGGCAGTGGTTTCATCCGCCTCCAGCCCGCTGGATATGACGTTTCATATTACAGCCTGGGTGACATTTAACAAAACGCATGAGGTGCTTGAATTTGATATGGCACCGAATGGCAGCCAGCATTACCGGGTGGACTGACAGATGGAATTTGAAGAACGCTATTTCCGGGAAGAACTCGATTACCTGCGCCAGCTCAGCAAGCTGCTGGCAACGGAAAAACCCCATCTGGCCCGCTTCCTGGCCGAAAAAGATGCGGATCCGGATATTGAACGCCTGCTGGAAGGCGTGGCTTTTCTTACCGGCAATCTCCGTCAAAAAATTGAGGATGAATTCCCAGAACTGACGCACGGGCTTATCAAGATGCTGTGGCCTAATTACCTGCGTCCGGTTCCGGCAATGACCCTTATTGAATATACGCCGGATATGGATAAGTCTTCTGTGCCGGTGTTAATCCCCCGTAATGAGCAGTTTACAACCAACGCCGGGGAAATCAGAGTTGATGAAGTGCTGCCCTCTGATGCTAAAAAGGAGGAGCCGCCTCCCTGTACCTTCACCCTCTGCCGGGATATCTGGCTGCTGCCCGTTCGCCTGGAGCAGATTGAAAACCGCAGTACGACCCGTAATGGTGTTATCAACATCACCTTTTCGGTCGCACCGGGAACGGACTTCCGCACGCTGGATCTGAACAAACTTCGCTTCTGGCTCGGCAATGACGACAACTATACCCGTGACCAGCTTTATTTATGGTTCTGCGAATACTTGCAGGGTGCCGACCTGACTGTGGGTGAACAACATATTCGCCTACCTGAGTTTATGCTAAAAGCTGTCGGTTTTGAGCCGCAGGATGCCATGCTGCCCTGGCCGAAAAACGTCCACAGCGGCTACCGGATCCTTCAGGAGTATTTCTGTTACCCCGATGCGTTTCTCTTTTTTGATCTTTGTGGTTGTCCGGCTTTGCCTGACGGATTGCAGGCGGAATTCTTTACCCTGCAACTGCGTTTTTCGCGCCCATTGCCCGTGGACATCCGGCTGCGCCGCGATTCTCTGCGCCTGTATTGCGCACCTGCCATTAATTTATTTATCCACCATGCAGAAGCCATCACGCTGGACAACCGGCGGGCAGACTATCCGCTGGTTCCCAGCCGCCACTATCCGGAACATTACGATGTCTTTTCCGTTAACGGCGTGATAAGCCAGGTGCAGGATATGTTCAGGAAAAAAGATCTGGGGCGTCCTGTTTCGACGCAGGCCGCGCGCCAGTGGCCTGCCTTTGAAAGTTTCAGCCATCAGATGGAATACAGCCGGAAGCGGGAAGTGGTGTACTGGCATCACCGGACCAAAACATCCCTGTTCCATCGCGGCTTTGATCATACCCTTGCTTTTATACATGCTGATGGCAGTTATCCGTCAGACGAATCGCTGCTCAGTAATGAAGTAGTTTCGGTATCGCTGACCTGTACCAACCGTGAGCTTCCGTCACAAATTCGTTCCGGCGATATCACCGGCACAACCGGTAAAAATGCGGCTGTTGCTTCATTTCGCAACATTACCCGCCCGACGCAACCACTCTGGCCGGTCATTGATGGCAGCCTGCACTGGTCCCTACTCTCCGCCATGAACCTGAATTATCTGTCATTACTAGATACGGACGCGCTGAAGCAGGTCATCGCCAACTTTGATCGCCACGCAATCCATCATCCGCAGACGGCGCGGCTGTCACAACAAAAGCTGGATGCCATTGAGCGTCTGGAGACCCGCCCCGTTGATCGCCTGTTTACGGGTATTCCCGTCCGGGGGCTGGCCTCCACGCTGTATCTGCACCCGGAGCCGTTTGTCTGTGAAGGGGAAATGTATCTGCTCGGTACGGTGCTTTCGCATTTTCTGTCGCTGTACGCCAGCGTTAACTCATTCCACATGCTGACCGTTGTGAACACAGAAAGCCAGGAGACATGGAAATGGACGGAAAGAACCGGGCAGCATCCTCTTATCTGAGTCCGGGACATCCCCCGGCAGATAAAGAGCAGAATGATCCGCTGGCACAGGTTTTCCATAACGCCTGCTCTTACAATTTTTTTGCGATGGCGGAGCTGTTGCACCGCCTGGCACAGGGTGAAAAGGGGACACCGGAATTATCCCTGCGCGATGATCCGGCACAGGAAACCCTGCGTTTCAGCGCCGATGCCAGCCTTGCCTTCCCGTGCAGTGATATCAGTGGGCTGAAACGGGATAAGTCAGGGGCATTCAGGATGACCACCACCTTTATGGGGTTACAGGGGAGCCAGTCGCCTCTCCCCGGTTATTACCTGGATCACCTGGCCTGGAAAGCGGTACATGAACAAAGTCCGGTAGGCGATTTTCTGGATATGTTCAGCCACCGCCTGACCCAGTTTGTCTGGCATATCTGGCGTAAGTACCGCTATCACATCAGTTTTCGTAACGGCGGTGTGGATGCGTTCTCGCAGCGCATGTACTCCCTTGTCGGGCTGGGCCACCGCCAGCTTCGCGATAAGCTGGCGATTAATCACAGCAAAATGCTGGCGTATTCCGGGATCCTGGCAAATCCGGGACGATCCCCGGAAATCATCTGCGGCCTGGTGTCCCACTGTTTTGACTTGTCAGACGTGACGCTGCAAAACTGGCAACGTCGCAAGGTGGATATTGAACCGGATCAGCAAAACAGCCTGGGGAGCTATTCCCTTAAAAATGGCGAAAAACTGGCCGGAAGATCGGTACTGGGCAACTTTGTTCTGGGTACACGGGTGCCCGATCTCAGCGGAAAATTTCAGCTCAGTATTACCAGCCTGACCCGAAAACAGTTCCTCTCTTTTCTGCCGTCCGGCGAAAACTTCCTGCCACTGACGATGTTTGTGTCCTTCATCCTGCGCGATCAGCTTGCCTGGGACTTACATCTGGGGCTGGCACCGGAGCAGGTGGGCGCAATGCGCCTGGGCGATAACAAAAGTGCGCTGCTGGGCTGGACCAGCTTCCTCGGCACACCGGAAGAACGACCCTCAGTCACCATCAGGGTACGGTCGTAAATTATGATAATCACGGAGCAGAATATGCCGGAAGAGAAACTACAGACGCTTTCATTGCAGGTCATTAACGGCAGTGAGCTGGAAAGCGGGCGGGCGGCGCGCTGTCTGTTCACGCAGCAGGGAAATGTCGGCCATGGCCCCGAATGCCACTGGTCGGTACAGGATCGTCAGCAGAGCATTCCGGCTCAGGCCTTTACCGTTATACTGCACGATGGCACATTTTGTCTGCGCCCGCAGACGGCACAACTGTGGCTGAACCAGGCAAAAGTCACAGCAACATCAGACCTGATACAGCTGCGCCAGGGCGATGAGATCCAGATAGGGCGTCTGATGGTGAGGGTTCATCTGAACCGGGGTGATATCCCCCATTACGATGAGGAAATGGCCACTCCCGAAACCATCGTCACCAATCGCGATATGCTCACGGATACCCTGCTGTCAACGGAGGGTGCGCCACACTATCCGGGAATGACTCACCGGCATCAGCTTGCAGACACCGTGGTAAACGGTTTTTCTGCCGATCCACTCCAGGCACTTCAGTCCGAAAGCCTGATTACCGCGGGCGATCCGCTTTCAGGCATTGCGGCTGTCCGGCCATCGGCACCGCTGTCCGATCCGGCAAGTAATGGGGGGATCAATACGCCGTTTATGGATCTGCCGCCCATTTATGCCAGCCCCGGCGAGCGTAATGATGACGTCTCTGTGGCAGAAATGGCGCAACGCCACCTTGCGGTCACCCCCTTACTGCGCGGCCTTGGCGGCTCGCTTACCGTGAGCAATTCCGACGATGCGGATGATTTTCTGGAGGAGGCCGGACGCACGTTACAGGCCGCAATAAAAGGTCTGCTTGATTTGCAGCAGCAGCGTAACAGCCTCTCAGACAAACATTTGCGCCCGCTGGAAGATAACCCGCTGCGCCTGAACATGGATTACGCCACCGCGCTCGACGTGATGTTTGCCGAAGGTAAAAGTCCGGTACATCTGGCGGCTCCCGCCGCTGTCAGTGAAAGCCTGCGCAATGTCCGCCACCACGAAGAAGCTAACCGGGCGGCGATTGTGGAGTCGCTTCGTGTCCTGCTGGACGCCTTCTCACCACAAAATCTGCTGCGCCGCTTTGTGCAGTACCGCCGCAGCCATGAACTGCGCCAGCCGCTGGATGATGCCGGAGCATGGCAAATGTACAGCCATTATTACGAAGAGCTGGCCTCTGATCGCCAGCAGGGGTTTGAGATGCTGTTTAACGAGGTCTACGCCCAGGTCTATGACCGGGTGCTTCGTGAAAAACAGCGGGAGCCGGAAGCATGAACAGGAAGGCGTTTCTGGCCTGCGTGCTGATGTGCGTCATATTAACCGGCTGCGAAACGGCGAAAAAAATCAGTGAGGTGATCAAAAACCCGGATATCCAGGTCGGGAGCCTGAAGGAGCAACCTTCGGAAATAACCGTCACCCTGCTGACCGAACCGGACACCAATACCAATGCGGAGGGTGAATCAGCCGCCGTGGATGTGCAACTGGTGTACCTGACTGACGACTCAAAATTGCTGGCAGCCGACTATGACCAGATAGCCAGTACGCCGCTACCGGATGTGCTGGGTAAAAACTATATCGACCACCAGGATTTCAACCTGTTGCCGGACACCATCAAAACCCTGCCGCCGGTAAAGCTGGATGAGAAAACGCAGTTTATTGGTGTCGTGGCCTATTTCTCCGATGACCAGGCCACGGAATGGAAACAAATCGAGACGGTGGAAGGAACCGGCCACCATTACCGCCTGCTGGTGCATGTACGTCAAAGCAGCATCGAAATGAAAAAAGAGGATGAATAATTATGGCAACCACCCGCAACAAGGTGATGTGGCAGGAAGGGATGCTGATGCGCCCACACCATTTCCAGCAACAGCAGCGTTACAACGACTACCTGGATAACCAGCGTTTCCGGGCCATGAATGATTTATCCTGGGGATTTACCGAACTCACCCTCAACAATGAACTGCTGGCGCAGGGTAAGATCATGATTGACAGCGCGTCAGGCACACTGCCCGACGGCACCGTCTTTTCTATCCCCGACCAGGACGCACTGCCCGATCCGCTGCACCCGCAAAATTTTCCGGACGAAAGAAGCCGCAATATTTACCTTGCTCTGCCGGTCGCCAGTGATGTGAGAAATGAAATCAGCGACGGGCGGCGAATCGGGCGTTACCGGCTGAATTATGCCGATGTCCGGGATCTGCATTCAGAAGAAGGTGACGCGCGAACACTGACGCTGGGTCAACTAACGCCGCGCATTATGAGCGGTGCAGAAGATATGAGCGCCTATATTACGCTCCCGCTTTGCCGTATCAGCGATCGCCATGCCGACGGCTCCCTGACGCTGGATGACGATTTTATCCCCTCCTGCCAGAATATTCAGGTCAGTAAGAAACTGCGTGTTTATCTCAAAGAGGTACAGGGGGCCATTGGCGGACGGGCAAGCGATCTGGCAAACCGCATTGGCTCTCCGGCGCAGAGCGGCATCGCGGATGTGGCGGAATTTATGATGTTGCAGTTACTTAACCGTAACCAGACCCGGTTTACTCATCGCGCCCGCCGCTCCCAGCTCCACCCGGAAGATTTCTACCTTGATCTTGCCGGGTTACTGGGAGAACTGATGACCTTTACCGAGCCGTCGCGCCTGCCCTGCCCGCTTGATGTGTATGATCATCATGACCTGACCAAAACATTTAAAACGCTGTTACCGGAAGTCAAACGGGCGCTGCATACCGTACTGTCCCCCAGAGCCGTCAATCTGCCGCTGCATCTGCGTGACGGCATCTGGCAGGCTGATATCCATGACACGGAACTGCTGCAATCTGCCACCTTTGTGCTGGCCGTGGCGGCAAACATGCCGGTCGATCAGATCCAGCGCCAGTTTATCCAGCAGTCGAAAATCTCCTCGCCGGAAAAAATCCGCAATATGGTCAGTGTGCAGATCCCCGGCATTCCATTGCGCGCACTGATGGTGGCTCCCCGCCAGCTTCCTTACCATTCCGGGTTCAGCTATTTCGAACTCGACAAGAGTGGACAGGCCTGGACAGAAATGGCTGCCGCCGGGGCCGTTGCGCTGCATGTATCCGGCAGTTTCCCGGATCTGAACATGCAACTGTGGGCGATAAGAGGGTAAGACGATGGATGAGGGGTCACTGTCTCTGCCACCATTTACCGGATACGACGAAAAAAGCCAGCGCGACTATCATCTCGCGCTTCGTGGCAACAGCCTGAATCCGATGATCGACGCAGCCACGCCGCTCCTCGGTATGGTGATGCGCCTTTCAACCATGAACAGCCAGACGATGCCGGAGCATCTTTTTGCACAAGTGGTGACGGATGTTCAGGCCGTGGAGCAACTGCTTCAGGAGCAGGGCTACGAACCGGGCGTGATTATCTCGTTTCGCTACATCCTCTGCACATTTATTGATGAAGCGGCGCTCGGTAACGGCTGGTCGAACAAGAACGAGTGGATCAAACAGTCATTGCTGGTCCATTTCCACAACGAAGCCTGGGGTGGCGAGAAAGTTTTCATCCTGCTGGAGCGCCTGATCCGTGAACCCAAACGTTACCAGGATCTGCTGGAATTTCTCTGGCTCTGTTTTTCTCTGGGATTTCGCGGGCGCTACAAAGTGGCAGCACAGGATCAGGGGGAATTTGAGCAGATCTACCGCCGCCTGTACCACGTTCTGCATAAACTGCGCGGCGATGCCCCTTTCCCGCTGTTACACCAGGACAAAAAAACCCAGGGCGGGCGTTATCAGCTCATCAGTCGCCTGACCATTAAACATATTTTTTGTGGTGGCGTTGTCGTGCTGGCGTTGTTTTACCTGTTCTATCTGTTGCGGCTGGACAGCCAGACGCAGGACATCCTGCACCAGCTAAACAAATTACTTCGATAAGGACGTTTATGATCCAGATTGATCTTCCCACGCTGGTAAAACGGCTTAACCTGTTCTCCCGCCAGGCGCTGGAGATGGCCGCCTCTGAATGTATGAGCCAGCAGGCAGCGGAAATTACCGTCAGCCATGTGCTTATTCAGATGCTCGCCATGCCACGCAGTGACCTGCGGGTTATTACCCGCCAGGGCGATATTGGCATGGAAGAGTTGCGCCAGGCACTGACGGTGGAGAACTACACAACCGCCCGTTCTGCGGACAGCTACCCGGCGTTTTCCCCGATGCTGGTTGAGTGGCTGAAAGAGGGCTGGCTGCTGGCGTCGGCTGAGATGCAGCACAGCGAACTGCGCGGCGGCGTGTTGCTGCTGGCCCTGCTGCATTCGCCGCTGCGTTATATACCGCCTGCTGCCGCCCGGCTGTTGACCGGCATTAACCGTGACCGTCTGCAACAGGACTTTGTGCAGTGGACACAGGAGTCGGCGGAATCAGTCGTGCCGGATGCAGACAGTAAAGGCGCAGGCACACTGACGGACGCTGCTGACACCCTGCTTGCCCGCTACGCCAAAAACATGACCGCAGACGCCCGTAACGGCAGGCTTGACCCGGTACTGTGCCGCGACCACGAAATCGACCTGATGATCGACATTCTCTGCCGCCGCCGTAAAAATAACCCGGTGGTGGTGGGCGAAGCAGGCGTGGGTAAAAGCGCGCTGATTGAAGGGCTGGCGCTGCGCATCGTGGCAGGCCAGGTGCCGGACAAACTGAAAAACACCGATATCATGACCCTTGACCTGGGTGCATTGCAGGCCGGGGCATCGGTGAAGGGCGAGTTTGAAAAACGCTTCAAGGGGCTGATGGCGGAGGTCATTTCCTCCCCGGTGCCGGTCATTCTGTTTATCGACGAAGCGCATACCCTGATTGGGGCTGGCAACCAGCAGGGCGGGCTGGATATCTCCAACCTGCTCAAACCGGCGCTGGCGCGCGGCGAACTGAAAACCATCGCCGCCACCACCTGGAGCGAGTACAAAAAATACTTCGAGAAAGATGCCGCCCTGTCGCGCCGCTTCCAGTTGGTGAAGGTCAGCGAACCCAACGCAGCCGAAGCCACCATTATTCTGCGTGGTCTGTCGGCGGTCTATGAACAGTCTCACGGCGTCCTGATTGACGATGATGCCTTGCAGGCCGCTGCGACATTAAGCGAGCGTTATCTCTCCGGACGTCAGTTGCCGGACAAAGCCATTGATGTGCTGGATACGGCCTGCGCCCGCGTGGCAATCAACCTGTCATCGCCACCAAAGCAAATCTCGGCGCTGACCACCCTGAGCCACCAGCAGGAGGCGGAAATTCGCCAGCTTGAACGCGAGCTTCGCATCGGGCTGCGTACCGACACCTCGCGGATGACGGAGGTGCTGGTGCAGTATGATGAAACGCTGACGGCGCTGGACGAACTGGAAGCCGCCTGGCATCAGCAACAGACGCGGGTACAGGAAATTATCGCGCTGCGCCAGCAGTTACTGGGTATGGCAGAAGACGATGCGGCGTCGTTGCCGGACGCAGATGCCGCGGAGGATACGCCGTCTGAGGCAGAACAGGATAATACCGATGCCGAACCGGCTGATAAAGCTGGCAGCGAACAGCCGGAAGAGACCGCTGAAACAGTTTCCCCGGTACAACGGCTGGCACAGCTTACTGCCGAACTGGACGCCCTGCATAACGACCGGTTGCTGGTCTCCCCGCACGTCGATAAAAAACAGATTGCGGCGGTAATCGCAGAATGGACCGGCGTACCGCTTAACCGCCTGTCGCAGAATGAAATGTCGGTCATCACCGACCTGCCGGTTTGGCTTGGTGACACCATCAAAGGCCAGGATCTGGCGATTGCCAGCCTGCATAAGCACCTGCTGACCGCGCGCACCGACCTGCGCCGTCCGGGACGTCCGCTTGGTGCGTTCCTGCTGGCAGGTCCCAGCGGTGTGGGTAAAACCGAAACCGTCCTGCAACTGGCAGAACTGCTCTACGGCGGTCGCCAGTATCTGACCACCATCAATATGTCCGAGTTCCAGGAGAAACACACCGTCTCGCGGCTGATTGGCTCCCCTCCGGGCTATGTCGGCTATGGCGAAGGCGGCGTGCTGACTGAAGCCATCCGCCAGAAACCCTACTCGGTGGTGCTCCTCGATGAAGTGGAAAAAGCGCACCCGGATGTGCTCAACCTGTTCTACCAGGCGTTCGACAAGGGCGAGATGGCAGACGGTGAAGGCCGCCTGATTGACTGTAAAAATATCGTCTTCTTCCTCACCTCCAACCTCGGCTACCAAGTGATTGTCGAACATGCCGATGACCCGGAAACCATGCAGGAAGCCCTCTATCCGGTGCTGGCGGACTTCTTTAAACCTGCCCTGCTGGCGCGTATGGAAGTGGTGCCGTTCCTGCCGTTGTCGAAAGAGACCCTTGCCACCATTATTGCCGGGAAACTGGCCCGCCTGGATAACGTGCTGCGCAGCCGCTTTGGCGCGGAAGTGATTATTGAGCCGGAAGTGACGGACGAAATCATGAGCCGCGTCACCCGAGCGGAAAACGGCGCGAGGATGCTCGAGTCGGTCATTGACGGCGACATGCTGCCGCCGCTCTCCCTGTTGCTGTTGCAGAAAATGGCGGCCAACACGGCGATTGCCCGCATCCGTCTGTCGGCGGCAGACGGTGCATTCACGGCAGACGTGGAAGATGCTCAGGACGACGAGTCCGTCACAGAGGATGAAAGGGTTTTATGAGCAGGTTGCGCGTTTTCCGGCAGACAGGATGGTTTATTGCGGGCCTGATGGCGGGCTTACCCGCCAGTGCCGCGCCCGCAGAAACATCGTCAATGGCCGGTGTGGCAGTAGCTGTCGCCACAGCGACACCGCCGGATGCGACAGCCACGTTACAGGCCATGCAGTCCTGTCGGCGGGAGTCCGCGGCGCTGGAGCGGCTTGACTGCTATGACCGCCTGCTGGCCCCCCTTTCCCCGTCAGGGTTTGACGGGGCGCTGGTCAAAGCCGGTTTTGTGGGCGAGGCCTGGACCCGCGCCACAGAGCAGGAAAAACGCCGCCAGGGCAACACCACAGAGCTGCTGGTGACGCAGGTGCCGGGAGAACGCCCGACGGTGGTGGTAACCACCCCGGCTATCGGCCATGTTCCGCCTCGCCCGGTGCTGATGTTCAGCTGTGTGGACAATATCACCCGGATGCAGGTGGCGCTGGTGCACCCTCTGGATGTCCATGATATCGCCGTCACCCTGAATGCCGACAGCCGGGTATTGCGCAGCCACTGGTTTGTGCGCGAGAACGGCACCCTGCTGGAGTCCAGCCGGGGGCTGTCCGGGATTGATGAAATTAAGCAACTGTTCGGCGCAAAAACGCTGACGGTGGATACCGGCGCAGATAACGCCGCCGGAAAGCTGACCTTTAACATTGACGGGCTGGCAAGGGCGATTGCTCCCCTGCGCGATGCCTGCCACTGGGCGGGAGAATAAAAATATGGCAATGGACTTACGCGATCCGAATGTCTGGATATCGCACCTGCTGGAAAACCTGCCGGAAGAGAAACTGGCATCGGCGCTGAAAGATGACAACCCGGACTGGGAGTATATCGACGGCGAAATCGTCAAACTGGGTTCACTGGCCCACAGCCAACTGGATATCCCGGAACTCCAGCGCCGGGGGCTGGTCATTCTGGCTTCGGAGAGTAAGGATTTTCGTCTGCTGGCACACCTGCTCAGAACCCTGCAACATGCCGGTGATCCACTGCTGGCACTGCGCCTGCTGGCGCTATACGTGGAACATTACTGGACTGTGGCCGCGCCGCAGAATATGGCGCATAAAAAACGCTTTGCCAGCCAGATCATTAAACGTTTTGAAACAGGTATTGAAGGCTTTTCAAAGAACGCCGCCACAGCGCAGCGCGATGCACTATTAGGTGAACTGGCGAAACTGGCGCAGTGCTGGCAGTCACATAACGCCCCGGAACTGGCACAGGCTACTGATGATCTTTTTGCCCTGTACCAGCGTGCGTTTAATCGTGCGGCACCGGCTCCTGTCCCCGTTCTGGCGTCCTCCGGTAGTTCACCACAGACCACCGCCAC
Source organism: Escherichia sp. MOD1-EC5990 (assembly GCF_002965285.1). Classification (NCBI taxonomy): domain Bacteria; kingdom Pseudomonadati; phylum Pseudomonadota; class Gammaproteobacteria; order Enterobacterales; family Enterobacteriaceae; genus Escherichia; species Escherichia sp. MOD1-EC5990. The sequence goes on from NZ_PTRV01000035.1 coordinate 13,934, forward strand.
GTCTGAAAGCAGCATGACGCAAACCAGTGCTCCGGCTCCACAGATCGCCATCGACAGTCACGACGACAAAGCCTGGCGCGACACGCTGTTAAAAGTGGCGGCCATTTTATGTGAACGCCAGCCGGACTCGCCGCAGGGCTATCGCCTGCGTCGCCATGCCCTGTGGCAATCCATCACCAGTACGCCCCAGGCGGAAAGCGATGGACGTACCCCACTGGCTGCGGTCTCTGCCGATATGGTGGCTGATTACCATGCTCAGCTCGGTAGTGCCGATATGGCGCTGTGGCAGCAGGTGGAAAAAAGCGTATTGCTGGCACCCTACTGGCTGGACGGTCACTGCATTTCCGCACAGACGGCGCACCGTCTTGGCTATACCGCTGTGGCCGATGCCATCCGCGATGAAGTTGTTTCCTTTCTTGGCCGTCTGCCCGCGCTCGCTGATCTTCTGTTTAACGACCACACACCGTTTGTTTCTGAAAAAACGAAGCAATGGCTTGCAACTCAGCCAGGTAACCAGGCCGCGCCAGTCATACAGGTGAGTAATGAAGATATTCAGGCTGCGCGGTTGTGTTTTGATGAACAGGGGCTGGAAGCCGCCTTACGGTATCTGGATACGTTGCCCGCCGGTGAACCCCGCGACCAGTTTCACCGGCAGTATTTTGGCGCGCAGCTTATGGAAGAGGCGGGGCTGGTACAGCTTGCGCAGCAGCAGTACCGGATGTTGTTCAGGATGGGATTGCAGATGATGGTGGCAGACTGGGAGCCGTCCCTGCTTGAGCAGCTAGAACAAAAATTCACGGCAGAACAATAAAAGAGAACAGGAGTTTTTGTGTTCAGATTACCAACACCCCGACTATTCAGCGGACTCAAATCAGCCCTGCGCCCGGCGATGCCCCGGTTTAAAGTTTCTGCATTCTGGCTGCTGATACTGGCGTGGATTTTCCTGCTGGTATGGATCTGGTGGAAAGGCCCGACATGGACGCTGTATGAAGAGCAGTGGCTCAAACCACTGGCGAACCGCTGGCTGGCAACGGCGGCGTGGGGGATTATTGCCCTGGTGTGGCTTACCGTCCGGGTAATGAAGCGCCTGCAACAGCTTGAAAAAATGCAAAAGCAACAGCGCGAGGAAGCCGTTGATCCGCTCAGTGTGGAACTGAACGCCCAGCAGCGTTACCTCGACCGCTGGCTGCTGCGCCTGCAACGCCATCTCGACAACCGCCGTTTCCTGTGGCAGTTGCCGTGGTATATGGTCATCGGTCCTGTGGGCAGTGGCAAAACGACACTGCTGCGCGAGGGGTTTCCGTCAGACATTATTTATGCCCCGGAGGGCGCGCGCGGCGCAGAACAACGCCTGTACCTCACGCCCCATGTCGGTAAACAGGCGGTGATCTTTGATATCGACGGCACACTCTGCGCTCCCGCTGATGCGGATATCCTGCATCGCCGTCTGTGGGAACATGCCCTCGGCTGGCTGAAGGAAAAGCGCGCGCGCCAGCCGCTGAACGGGATTATTCTGACACTCGATTTACCCGATCTGCTGACCGCAGACAAACGCCGCCGCGAGCATCTGTTACAGACGCTGCGCAGCCGCTTACAGGATATACGCCAGCATCTTCATTGCCAGTTACCGGTTTACGTGGTACTGACCCGGCTTGATTTATTGCAGGGTTTTGCCGCCCTGTTTCAGTCATTGAACAGACAGGATCGCGATGCGATTCTGGGTGTTACGTTCACCCGCCGTGCTCATGAAAATGATGACTGGCGAACAGAGTTGAATGCTTTCTGGCAGACATGGGCGGATCGAATGAATCTGGCGTTGCCGGATCTGATGGTCACCCAGACTCACACCCGCGCGTCTTTATTTAGTTTTTCCCGCCAGATGCAGGGAAGCCGTGAACCGCTGATATCACTGCTGGAGGGTCTGCTTGACGGCGAAAATATGAACGTGATGCTGCGTGGTGTCTATCTCACCTCTTCGCTTCAGCGTGGACAGATGGATGATATATTCACCCAGTCTGCTGCCCGCCAGTACCGACTGGGCAATAACCCACTGGCGTCCTGGCCTCTGGTGGACACCGCGCCTTATTTCGCCCGCAGCCTGTTCCCGCAGGCATTACTCGCAGAGCCTAATCTGGCAACAGAGAGCCGCGCCTGGCTGATGCGTTCCCGTCGCCGCCTGACGGTTTTCTCTGCCACAGGCGGCGTGGCGGCACTGCTGCTCATCACCGGCTGGAATCACTATTACAACGGTAACTATCAGTCCGGCATCACCGTGCTTAAGCAGGCCAAAGCCTTTATGGACGTGCCGCCTCCGCAGGGGGAAGATGACTTTGGTAACCTACAACTGCCGCTGCTGAACCCGGTACGCGATGCCACACTGGCCTATGGCGACTGGGGTGACCGCAGCCGCCTGGCCGATATGGGACTGTACCAGGGGCGACGTATCGGGCCTTATGTGGAACAGACCTATCTGCAACTGCTGGAGCAGCGTTACCTGCCCTCGCTGTTTAACGGGCTGGTCAAAGCGATGAACGCCGCACCGCCGGAGAGTGAGGAAAAACTCGCGGTGCTGCGCGTGATGCGAATGCTGGAGGACAAAAGCGGACGCAACAATGAGGTGGTGAAGCAGTATATGGCAAAACGCTGGAGCGAAAAGTTCCACGGACAGCGCGATATCCAGACACAACTGATGTCCCATCTTGACTACGCGCTGGCTCATACTGACTGGCATGCAGAGCGTCAGGCGGGCGACGGTGATGCCATCAGCCGCTGGACGCCATATGACAAGCCTGTTGCGACAGCACAGAAAGAACTGAGCAAACTGCCTGTCTACCAGCGGGTTTACCAGAGCCTGAAAACGCGGGCGCTGGGCGTTCTTCCTGCTGACCTCAATCTGCGTGACCAGGTAGGGCCAACCTTTGACCAGGTGTTTACATCTGCCGATGATAACAAACTGGTTGTTCCACAGTTTCTTACCCGTTACGGCCTGCAAAGCTATTTTGTAAAACAGCGCGATGAACTGGTTGAACTGACGGCGATGGATTCCTGGGTACTCAACCTCACCCGCAGCGTGAAATACAGTGACGCCGACCGCGCGGAAATCCAGCGCCAGTTGACCGAGCAGTATATCAGCGACTACACCGCCACCTGGCGGGCCGGGATGGACAATCTGAATATCCGCAATTTTGAGTCCATTGGACAACTGACTGGCACTCTGGAGCAGGTTATCAGCGGCGACCAGCCTTTGCAGCGGGCGCTGACCGTGCTGCGTGACAACACCCAGCCAGGCGTCTTTTCTGAAAAACTCTCTGCCAAAGAGCGGGATGAGGCCCTGGCAGAGCCGGATTACCAGTTACTCACCCGCCTCGGGCATGAATTCGCCCCGGAAAACAGTACCCTGACAGTACAGAAAGACAAAGAAAGCACGATGCAGGCCGTATACCAGCAGCTCACCGAGTTACACCGCTACCTGCTGGCAATCCAGAACGCGCCTGTACCAGGGAGATCGGCGCTGAAAGCCGTGCAGTTAAGGCTTGATCAGAACAGCAGCGATCCAATATTCGCCACCCGCCAGATGGCAAAAACACTGCCTGCTCCGCTCAACCGCTGGGTAGGCAGGCTGGCTGACCAGGCCTGGCATGTGGTGATGGTGGAAGCCGTTCACTATATGGAAGTGGACTGGCGCGACAGCGTGGTGAAACCGTTTAACGAGCAACTGGCAAATAACTATCCGTTTAATCCACGTTCTGCACAGGATGCCTCACTGGATGCCTTCGAACGATTCTTTAAACCGGATGGCGTACTGGATACCTTCTACCAGCAGAACCTGAAACTGTTTATCGACAATGATCTGAGCCTGGAAGACGGCGATAACAGCGTCATTATCCGCGAAGATATTATTGCGCAACTGGAAACCGCGCAGAAAATCCGTGACATCTTCTTCAGCAAACAGAACGGCCTGGGAACATCCTTTGCCGTGGAAACGGTATCGCTTTCCGGCAACAAACGCCGCAGCGTACTGAACCTTGACGGCCAGTTAGTCGATTACAGCCAGGGCCGTAACTATACCGCCCATCTGGTCTGGCCTAACAATATGCGCGAAGGCAACGAAAGCAAACTGACGCTGGTTGGTGCCAGCGGCGGCGCACCGCGCAGTATCAGCTTCAGCGGGCCGTGGGCGCAGTTCCGCCTGTTCGGGGCCGGACAACTGACCGGAGTACAGGATGGCAACTTTACCGTGCGCTTTAGCGTGGACGGTGGCGCGATGACCTACCGTGTGCATACCGACACCGAGGATAACCCGTTCAGGGGTGGGTTGTTCAGCCAATTTGGTCTGTCAGACACACTGTACTGAGGAGGCAGGGATGAATAGTAACGTACTGACACAAACTATCGTTACCGGCAGTGACCCGCGCGGGCTGCCGGAATTCAGCGCCATCCGCGAGGAAATAAACAAAGCCAGCCACCCGTCACAGCCTGAGCTGAACTGGAAACTGGTGGAGTCGCTGGCGCTGGCGATTTTTAAAGCTAACGGTGTGGATTTACACACCGCCACCTACTATACGCTTGCACGGACACGGACACAGGGACTGGCGGGCTTTTGCGAAGGTGCGGAACTGCTGGCGGCAATGGTAAGCCACGACTGGGATAAGTTCTGGCCGCAGGGCGGCCCGGCGCGTACTGAAATGCTGGACTGGTTTAACTCCCGAACCGGCAATATTCTGCGTCAGCAAATCTCCTTTGCGGAATCCGACCTACCACTGATCTACCGCACGGAGCGGGCATTGCAGCTTATCTGCGACAAACTCCAGCAGGTAGAGCTGAAGCGCGTTCCGCGCGTGGAGAATCTGCTCTATTTTATGCAGAACACGCGTAAACGGCTTGAACCCCAGCCGAAGAGTAACGCCGAGAACACCTCACAGACTACGGTCAGAACGCTGATTTATGCCCCGGAAACAACGAGTTCCTCCATGCCGGAAGCGGTAGTGCCTCCCCTGCCCGACCTGCCTGAGATGAAAGTGGAAGTGCGCAGTCTGTCAGAAAATCCCCCACAGGCCAGTGTGATGAAGCAAGGCAGTACGGTAAGAGGGTTTATCGCAGGGATCGTCTGTTCAGTGGCTGTCGCCTCAGCATTGTGGTGGTGGCAGGTCTATCCGGTGCAGCAGCAACTGTTACAGGTTAACGACACCGCTCAGGGCGCAGCAACGGTGTGGATGGCCTCACCTGAACTCGAAAACTATGAGCGCAGGCTGCAACAGCTTCTTGGCGTCTCCCCGGTACAACCGCTGGAAACCGGAATGCAGATGATGCGTGTTGCCGACAGTCGCTGGCCGGAAAGCCTGCAACAGCAGCAGGCTACGACACAATGGAATGAAGCACTCAAAACCCGCGCACAGAGTAGCCCACAGTTGCGTGGCTGGTTGCAGACCCGCCAGGACTTACATGCTTTTGCAGATCTCGTGATGCAGCGCGAGAAAGAGGGATTAACCCTTTCCTATATCAAAAATGTCATCTGGCAGGCGGAGCGGGGGCTGGGGCAGGAAACGCCTGTGGAATCTCTGCTGACGCAGTACCAGGATGCCCGTGCGCAGAAGCAGAATACAGATGCGCTGGAAAAACAGATTAACGAGCGGATGGACGGCGTGTTAAGTCGCTGGCTGCTGCTGAAGAATAATACGATACCGACGATAAAAAAAGACATTGAATTTCAATAACATTCATGAATACAAAGGAGCTTTAAATGGCGAATTTAATTTATTTAACACTAAATGGTGATAATCAAGGGCTCATTTCAAGTGGTTGTTCATCACAACCATCCATTGGAAATAAAGCTCAAACAGCACACATTGATCAAATTATGATTTATGAATTCATGCATGGATTAAATCGAGATCAAAACGTCAACCATCATCATTTGACAATAAAAAAACCTATAGATAAAGCATCACCCTTATTAGGCAAAGCAATTTGCGACAATGAATTATTGACATGTGATTTTTCCTTTTATCGTACAAATAAATTTGGAATTAATGAACTGTACTATAAAATCAAATTAACTGGAGCAAAGATAAGCGACATTCATGTCTCTATATCACATATTGTTGTTGATAACAGCGTTCAACCCGAAGAGTCAGTTTCTTTCAGTTATGAGTCAATTATATGGGAGCATTGTTCCGCTGGCACTAGTGCATACAGTTTATGGGAAGATCGTCTTTTTTAAAAATATCTGGGATTATTATAATGGCTAACAATATTTTACACTCTTCAACATCAGACAGTGAAAACAAAAATACAAGCACTGACAGTACGTTATTTAATGAAAAATTCCCATTTCAACTAAGGCAAGATTTCGCATCAAGAATAACAGAAGATGAAAGTGATTTTTTTAAATGGAAAAAAATAAGAGAGTTGGCATTTGTGAGCAATCATAAAGAATGGAATAAATATGACTTATTAATTTTAAAATCTGTTAATGAAATCAACATTCATTTGTCCAGCACTCCATACTTTCAGCCGTTGGATTGGTATATAATAAAAGCCATGCTCTGGACTGAAAACGATGCGGCAAATACTTCTCAGTGGAATGGTTATCCATTACAAATTGGTCGTTTTCGGAAAGATAAAGCGATGCCTGCTTTAATTTCTGGAGAAAAATCCACAGCCCTTGTTACCCCCCCACAATGGAGAAACAAAGCATTCAATGGGTTAAAAGATCCAGAAAGAAATTACTGGGCAAAAGAACAAATAACTGGCTCTCCAGAAGAGAATATCAAAGCAGCAATTACTTACTTAATGATGAAACTTTCTAATACAAAGGAAGAGTCAACTATCGATCAATATGACTCAACTCTATATAGCACCATTGTCCAAAAAGGCGATTTGGCTGACAACATCAGAAAAGAGAGAAAAACGACCATACCTAACTTAACGAAAAACAACCCTGGAAAAAATCTCGATAAAATACACCCGGGAGATATTTTATATTATCAAAAAGCATCCATGAAAGTAATAATTACTGGATGGAAACCTATCACAATAAAAAATGTAGCGATGAATTATAATGGTGGTGGAGATCCCAAGTATGCAATAAAACTTCAGTTCGTTTATACATTGCTCACAAAAAACAGAGTGTTATAAGAATGGGAAAAATAACAATTATTCTACTGCTTACATTCTCATGTACAAAAGGTCTGGCATTTGACATTTCCATGTCTAAAGAATGTAGTGGCGTTGATGAACTTGAATTTGTTGATTGTGTTAAAAACTCATTTATTATGAGCACTATTACACTTAAAAAAGCAGAAGTAAATATAAAAGAGAAAATTAAAAAATGGAATAACGATGAGGACGAAGCAATAAGAAAAGAAGCAGTTATTTCTTTAAAAAGACTAGAATCTTCTAATCGGGAATTTATACGTTACAGATTTGCTCAATGCTCTTTTGCTCTAACCTGGGGGGCCAGAGTAGGACGTCTGGCATTCTCTCGACTATATCCATGCTATACTGAGTTAAACAAAATTAGAGCCATGCAACTAAACAATGCTTTCATTTCAGATTTTCAAAACCCAGATGAGATATCCAGCAAATGATTATTATAAAATTAAGATTAACATTACTATTTATACTGGCCACAATTACATATTCAGTACAATCAGACGAATTCGATGATCAAACCACTTACACGCAATACCGTTATTTTTCCACAGCCATACCAGAAGATATACGTAGATTTATGTTCTACGTAGATTATTGCTTTGTAGATTTAGCATTCGATATCGAAACTGACTCAATGACAGCTAAAAATGATATTATTAATGAATGTACTCCATTAAAAGAAAGAAACAAAACATTAAAAGAAAAATATAAAAAAGATGAAGAGATAATAGCAATTCTTTCCATTGCAGATGATACCATTTTAATTTATGAAGAATTAAAAAAATAACTCACATGCAATTCACTGGCAATATATATTATAATTTTATAAAAAAAATAATATTTACATTATAGAAATACTCAGCTCCTGTTTGCTGCCCGCCCTAAACTACAGGCGGCAGCATAACAATAACGATTACTGGAATCGACTCACCAAGTCTTTCACCATCGATACATATGTTTTTTGTTTCAAATTAAACAGTTGCACTTCCGTAACATGGTCCTTTGATAGTTCTTTATTGCTCGTTTTTGTTATTCCAGCCGGCGGAAAAATTACTCTCGATTCATAATTCACCGGCGACCAGGTAGCCCACTCACCTGTTGCCACATCCACCAGCGTGAAACGTACCAGGTAGCGCAGGGAGATAGTGTCAGTGAGTTTTTCATTTTTATAGTCGGACCATACTGTTGATTTCAGCGCAGAGTCATATTTTCCTGTCTGCAACGTATCATGGTAAACAATAATCGCTTTCTGATGCCCTTTCGCAGCCACAAAACGCAATGCCTGCATCCAGTTCATATTTTCAGCACTGGCAACATCCTCGTTCTCATTTTTATCTTTATTTTTGTTACAAGTCAGAGGCTTTTGCCTGTCCGGGATACCAGAGAATGTGGAAACAGTATAATATTTTCTCATCTCCTCCTGCATAATGGTTTCCGGTGCGCGACTGCCAGACTGGACAAGTATTACGGGAGAATTGAGAGGCACACGAAACTCATCTCCTTCAAGCGCAGCCTGAATATCCTCCTCGGATACAGCCAGAGTGGTTTCATTACCGAATAAATCTTTGTCTGTCAGTTGCGGGGGAATGTTTTTATTAATATTACTTTGTGTAACTTGAGCTTTTTTCTTTTTTTCATCAATAGAAGATTGAGAGGCACATCCTGCAAGCAGCGAGAATAATACACATATGCAACAAACTTTTTTTGAATTCATAATCGGACACTCCCTCGCCTGTCATAATGATTAGAATATTTAGCACTGATAACGGACTCTAATTATATACCCCACTTAAATAATAACAAACAAAATCAACATGAAATATACATTCATTTAGTCAATATAAAATTATTCTCTAAAAATATATTTAAGTTGAATGGTTCGATATCATTATTGAATTTTAATAAATGAGACAACAAGCGAGAGTTACGCACTTACGCCAGAGTAAAATCATTGAACAGAGAAATAGCGGGATTTAAATGCAAAAAACCGCAAAATTAAAAATCTTGCGGTTCTCTGAACTCATTTTCATGAGTAAATTTGGCGGAACGGACGGGACTCGAACCCGCGACCCCCTGCGTGACAGGCAGGTATTCTAACCGACTGAACTACCGCTCCGCGTTGTGTTCCGTTGGGAACGAGGCGAATATTACGGATTGCCTCACCCTTCGTCAACGGTTTTTCTCATCTTTTGAATCGTTTGCTGCAAAAATCGCCCAAGTCGCTATTTTTAGCGCCTTTTACAGGTATTTATGCCCGCCAGAGGCAGCTTCCGCCCTTTTTCTGCACCAGATCGAGACGGGCTTCATGTGCCGCAAGCTCTTCATCTGTCGCAAAAACAACGCGTAACTTACTTGCCTGACGCACAATGCGCTGAATTGTTGTTTCACCTTGTTGCTGTTGTGTCTCTCCTTCCATCGCAAAAGCCATCGACGTTTGACCACCAGTCATCGCCAGATAAACTTCCGCAAGGATCTGGGCATCGAGTAATGCCCCGTGCAGCGTTCGTTTACTGTTATCTATTTCATAACGAGCACATAACGCATCAAGGCTGTTGCGCTTGCCAGGAAACATTTTCCTCGCCACCGCAAGGCTATCTGTGACCTTACAGAAGGTATTGGTCTTCGGAATATCGCGCTTGAGCAACGAAAACTCATAGTCCATAAAGCCGATATCGAACGCTGCGTTATGGATCACGAGCTCCGCGCCGCGAATATAGTTCATGAACTCATCGGCTACTTCGGCAAATGTGGGCTTATCGAGCAAAAACTCATCGGCAATACCATGTACGCCAAAGGCTTCTGGATCCACCAGCCGATCGGGTTTGAGATAAACGTGAAAGTTATTGCCCGTCAGGCGACGGTTCACCACTTCAACGGCACCAATCTCAATGATCTTGTGGCCTTCATAGTGCGCACCAATCTGGTTCATACCGGTGGTTTCGGTATCGAGAACGATCTGGCGTGTAATTGCAGTGCTCATAGCGGTCATTTATGTCAGACTTGTCATTTTACAGTTCGATTCAATTACAGGAAGTCTACCAGAGATGCTTAAACAGGTAGAAATTTTCACCGATGGTTCGTGTCTGGGTAATCCTGGACCCGGGGGTTACGGCGCTATTTTACGCTATCGCGGACGCGAGAAAACCTTTAGCGCTGGCTACACCCGCACCACCAACAACCGTATGGAGTTGATGGCCGCTATTGTCGCGCTGGAGGCGTTAAAAGAACATTGCGAAGTCATTTTGAGTACCGACAGCCAGTATGTCCGCCAGGGGATCACCCAGTGGATCCATAACTGGAAAAAACGTGGCTGGAAAACAGCAGACAAAAAACCAGTAAAAAATGTCGATCTCTGGCAACGTCTTGATGCTGCATTGGGGCAGCATCAAATCAAATGGGAATGGGTTAAAGGCCATGCCGGACACCCGGAAAACGAACGCTGTGATGAACTGGCTCGTGCTGCGGCGATGAATCCCACACTGGAAGATACAGGCTATCAAGTCGAAGTTTAAGCCTGTGGTTTACGACATTGCCGGGTGGCACCAACCGCCTGGCGAATTCGTGGCTTGTTTTTACTCTGTTTCATCGGATTTAGCGTTAAAGGAATAGTCCGTTTCCGGGCAACGATAAGTTGTAAGCAACCAAGCGCAGGAATATGCGCATTCAATAGTTTTCCACCGTGTTTGTTCCACGGGAGAACGTGGAAACGGCTGGCGTGCAGCACTTCAAAATTCAACAAAGAGAGCCAGTCCAGTTGCCGCATCAGAGTAAACATCCGGCTGTTATAGGGCGAGTTTTTTCGCAATACCGGCACAAGTTTGCGCAATCCCATTAAACTGATGGGATTAAAGCCACTAATGACCAGCCAGCCATCATCAATCAATACCCGATCGGTTTCACGCAATAAACGATGCGGATCGGTGCACCACGGCAATGTATGTGCCAGTAGACAAACATCAACGGATTTATCGGCAAAAGGAAGATGAAGTGGGTCCGCCTGCACCTGGACGGGCATTCCTTGCGCAGAAACATTCACTTGATGAGAAACCGCGCACGCTTCGCAATTGATTTCTGCGCTTAAATTGCCAATCTTAAGCAGATGAAAACCATACATTTTAGTGAACCACGGGTTGAGCTGGCGCTCCAGCGCCTTGCGATAAAGCTCTCCCCAGGGCAAATCGCCCCAGCAATCAGGAGCCACGACAGTTTGAGGGACTCTTGCTGGTTTCATCACAACCTTCCGTTTCACACTGAGAGGTAATCTATGAATCTTAACAGTATTCCCGCCTTTGATGACAATTACATCTGGGTTTTGAATGATGAAGCAGGTCGTTGCCTGATTGTCGATCCCGGAGACGCAGAGCCGGTATTAAACGCCATTGCCGCCAATAACTGGCAACCGGAGGCCATATTTCTCACCCACCATCACCACGATCACGTTGGCGGCGTGAAAGAACTGGTGAAAAAGTTTCCGCAAATTGTGGTGTATGGTCCACAAGAGACACAAGATAAGGGAACAACACAGGTAGTCAAAGATGGCGAAACTGCCTTCGTTTTGGGGCATGAATTTAGTGTAATTGCCACACCGGGTCACACTTTAGGACATATCTGTTACTTCAGTAAACCTTATCTATTTTGCGGCGACACGCTGTTTTCTGGTGGGTGTGGTCGGTTGTTTGAAGGGACACCATCACAAATGTATCAATCACTTAAAAAGTTAAGTGCGTTACCTGACGATACATTGGTATGTTGTGCTCATGAATATACGTTATCAAATATGAAGTTTGCTTTGAGTATTCTTCCGCACGATTTGTCCATAAATGATTATTATCGTAAAGTTAAGGAGTTACGGGCAAAAAATCAAATAACACTACCCGTAATTCTGAAAAATGAGCGGCAAATTAATGTTTTTTTAAGAGCGGAAGATATTGATTTAATTAATGTAATTAATGAAGAAACATTATTGCAACAACCTGAAGAGCGTTTTGCATGGTTAAGGTCAAAGAAAGATAGGTTCTGATAAAACTTTCTTGTCATCGGCTCCGTTCGCCGTTATGATCGGTCGTCTTTTAAGCAACTATTGACACACACATGAAGGCAAAAGCGATATTACTCGCCTCTGTCCTGCTCGTGGGTTGCCAGAGTACCGGCAACGTTCAACAGCACGCACAGAGCCTTTCTGCAGCTGGTCAAGGGGAAGCAGCAAAGTTTACAAGTCAGGCACGATGGATGGACGATGGGACGTCTATCGCGCCAGATGGTGACTTGTGGGCTTTCATTGGCGACGAGCTAAAGATGGGAATTCCGGAAAATGACCGGATTCGCGAACAGAAACAGAAATATTTACGCAATAAGAGCTATCTCCACGATGTAACTTTACGGGCAGAGCCGTATATGTACTGGATAGCTGGGCAAGTTAAAAAACGTAACATGCCTATGGAACTGGTACTACTACCCATAGTGGAGAGCGCTTTTGATCCTCACGCGACGTCTGGCGCCAATGCCGCAGGCATCTGGCAGATCATTCCGAGCACGGGGCGCAATTATGGTTTGAAACAGACCCGCAATTATGACGCGCGTCGCGATGTTGTTGCTTCAACGACTGCCGCGCTGAACATGATGCAGCGTCTGAACAAGATGTTTGACGGCGACTGGCTTCTGACCGTAGCGGCTTATAACAGCGGCGAAGGTCGGGTCATGAAGGCAATTAAAACGAACAAAGCGCGTGGGAAATCCACGGACTTCTGGTCGTTACCGTTGCCGCAGGAAACGAAACAGTACGTGCCTAAAATGCTGGCATTGAGTGATATTCTCAAAAACAGCAAGCGTTATGGTGTACGTCTGCCAACGACTGATGAAAGCCGTGCTCTGGCGCGTGTGCACCTGAGCAGCCCGGTTGAAATGGCGAAGGTTGCAGATATGGCGGGAATTTCCGTCAGCAAGCTGAAGACATTCAACGCTGGCGTGAAAGGCTCCACGCTGGGCGCAAGTGGCCCGCAGTACGTGATGGTGCCAAAGAAGCATGCAGATCAACTGCGTGAATCTCTGGCTTCAGGCGAAATTGCTGCTGTACAGTCGACGCTGGTTGCCGACAATACGCCGCTTAACAGCCGTGTTTACACCGTACGCTCTGGCGACACGCTTTCAAGTATCGCTTCACGTCTCGGCGTAAGCACCAAAGATTTGCAGCAGTGGAACAAACTGCGCGGATCTAAGCTGAAGCCAGGCCAAAGTTTGACGATTGGTGCAGGCAGTAGCGCACAGCGGTTGGCAAACAACAGCGATAGCATTACGTATCGTGTGCGCAAAGGCGATTCGCTTTCAAGCATTGCTAAACGCCACGGCGTGAACATCAAAGATGTGATGCGCTGGAACAGCGACACTGCGAATCTGCAACCAGGCGATAAGCTGACGTTGTTTGTGAAAAACAACAACATGCCAGATTCCTGACAAACCAGATAATAAAAAGGCACCGATTCCCCCGGTGCCTTTTTTATTTATGCCGCTTTATGTGCTTCTACCATGATGATATCACTGGTGAAAGAGCCATCATTCTGCAAGGCAAAATACGTTTTCACCTCTGTCGATGCGCTCTGTTGGTAAATGCGAATAGCGTCTACTAACGCTTCTGGCGTACGCATTCTCACGACCCATGAAGAAAATTCCAGCGGTAACTTATCTGTAATTAAATTATCAACTATCAGATTGGCTTCATTGATTAACGTCAACCACTCACCGCTGGCGTAGTTTCGTACGTGTGAGGTATCGCGTAATGCTTCTGCCGTCTGTAACCAGATGTCGCGCACTGGGTGACCCGGAGACATTACGTCCATCACAATCAGCTTACCGCCAGGTTTCAATATCCGATTCACTTCACGCAGTGCTGCACCAACATCATGCCAGTGATGGGCAGAATAACGGCTGATAACAATATCAAATGCGTTATCGGCAAATGGCAGACTTTCGGCATAACCCTGGCGGGTGGTGATATTTTTCAGTTGCCGGGCTTCCGCAGCTTGTGCCACGACATCCAGCATTTGGGCAGATAAGTCATACGCCACCACCGCGCTAACGTTCTGCGCAGCGACAAAGCTGGCATGCCCTGCTCCGCAGCCCATATCAAGTACACTTGCATCAGGATAATCAGCCAGACGCACCGCCAGGCGCTGTAAATCTCGCCCGGATGCATGTACGGTACTGGTTAAATACTCACTGGCCTGCGAGCTAAACTGCTTTTCTACGTGGTCATGGTGGGATTGTGTTGTCATTGCGCTGTCCTTTTATTGTTTGATTAAAAAGGGCAGCGCCAAACGTTGGTCTGCCCTGTGGCAGACCTGACATACCTTATTTATCAGGCTTGCCGGGACTGAATTCAACGAGTAGCGGATTGTGATCGGAAGCGCGCGTAACCAGTACAGAAGCTTCGCTGACGTTCAGACCACGGTAGAAAACAAAATCGAGCGGGCGACCAAACGCCCTACGGCGCTGATCATCGGTAAAACGCACCTGGCGCAGCGACATTTCCCGCGCAAAGCGATATAACGCGTTCATCCTTCTACGGCTCCAGGCATTGAAATCTCCCGCCATAATGACCGGGCCACTGTGGTGAGCTATCTGATCGCCAATTGGAAGTAACTGCTTACTATAAACATCTACGCCCAGACTGAAGTTGACGGCGTGTATATTAACCACCATCAACAGGCGGGTGTCAGGTAATGGATAGACCGTCACCAGTGCCGACTTCGCCAGACGCAAAATAGGTTCTCGTTCACGTAACGGGCAGCAATACACTGGATGCGCCGCCGAAAGGGTCATTACACCGGAAGGATGTTGTGGCAGCACGAAAGCGGGTACCTGATCGGCGGCAAGATAGTTAGCGGTCGCAAACTGTACTAACTCTGGCGTTGTCTGCGCTTCCTGCAATAACACCAGATGTGCATCTTTGCCGTAGTTCTTTAATACCGACAACCATTCAGCGCGTTGCTGTTTGTATATGTTCCACACCAGGATCCGAATACGCTCTTCGGTACTTAACGGTTCTCCAGGTGGTAATGCCTGGCCGATGCTCGCAAAAGACCCCGGCGGTAAGATCCTTTCCGCAGGTTGTCCGGCAACATAGCGCATGGCATAGGTGTTTTTTCGCACTTTTGACTTTGAAACCTCTATTACGTCAACCCTTCCGCACTCGGGAGGGTTCTACTGTTATAGGGATTTTAGCTCACTCTTTCAACGAGCAATTGTATATTGTTATGTAAGCAAGTGCTTACACCGGTCAGAAATTTGCTCATTATTGAGAACATTAAATCGGATGACATATCACGCATCCTGATGGTTTAATGACAAATAAATTCAAAATATCTCATCTATTTTGCAACATGAGCAAAAATGAAAGCCACGTCGGAAGAACTCGCCATTTTTGTTTCGGTCGTCGAAAGCGGCAGCTTTAGCCGGGCAGCGGAACAATTAGGGCAAGCAAACTCAGCGGTAAGCCGGGCGGTGAAAAAGCTGGAGATGAAACTTGGCGTTAGCCTGCTTAATCGGACCACGCGGCAACTTAGCCTGACGGAAGAAGGCGAGCGTTATTTTCGTCGCGTACAGTCAATTTTGCAGGAGATGGCAGCGGCAGAATCAGAAATTATGGAGACGCGTAATACACCGCGTGGACTGTTGCGCATCGATGCCGCAACTCCAGTGGTGCTGCACTTTCTGATGCCGTTAATTAAGCCTTTCCGTGAACGCTATCCGGAAGTTACTTTATCGCTAGTCTCCTCCGAAACGATTATTAATTTGATCGAAAGAAAAGTGGATGTCGCGATACGCGCCGGTACGTTAACGGATTCCAGCTTACGTGCCAGGCCGTTATTTAACAGTTATCGAAAAATTATCGCCTCCACCGATTATATTTCCCGCTATGGGAAGCCAGAAACGCTCGACGATTTAAAGCAACATGTTTGCCTGGGATTCACTGAACCCGCTTCCCTTAATACTTGGCCGATAGCCTGTAGCGATGGACAATTACATGAGGTGAAGTACGGTTTGTCATCCAATAGTGGGGAAACACTGAAACAGCTTTGCCTGAGTGGCAACGGGATTGCGTGTTTGTCCGACTACATGATCGACAGAGAAATCGCTCACGGAGAATTGGTGGAGTTAATGGCAGATAAAGTGTTGCCAGTGGAAATGCCATTTAGTGCAGTCTATTACAGCGACCGTGCGGTAAGTACGCGTATCCGGGCTTTTATCGATTTCCTTAGCGAGCATGTAAAAACAGCTCCCGAAGGAGCTGTCAGAGAGTCTTAATCCCATTCAGGAGCCAGACCTGCCGGGCTAACCAGGCGGTCGTTGCAATCCAGTGCGGCGATCGCTTTTTTATCTTCGGCATCAAGCTGTAAATTTTGTGCCTTAAGATTACTCTCCAGGTTTTCACGTTTAGTAGAAGAAGGAATTACTGAGTAACCTTCCCCCATAGCCCACGCCAGAATCACTTGTGCCGGAGTCGCATTGTGTTTAGCTGCAATACGAGCAATAACCTCATCTTTCAGGGCATTCCCATATGCCAGCGTCATATAGGAAGTAATATGGATGCCGTGCTGTTTAGCCCAATCGACTACTTTACGGTATTGCAGATAAGGAGAGAGTTCAATCTGGTTGGTAGCGATATTTTCAGCGCCAACAGCAGCAATCGCTTTTTCCATCAATGGGATCGTGAAGTTGGAAATACCGATCTCACACGTCAGACCTTGTTTTTTGGCTTCCAGCAGCGCCTGCATAAACTCTTCAACAGAGACTTCATCGTTTGGTGACGGCCAGTGGATTAGCGCCAGATCAACATAATCGGTACGCAATTTTTGCAGACTCTCTTTCAGACTCGGGATCAGTTTGTCTTTGCTGAGATTTTCAATCCAGATTTTAGTGGTGATATAGAGTTCATTACGAGGCACGCCACTTTCTGCAATCGCCTGACCTACTGCGGCTTCGTTATCATAGATTTGTGCGGTATCGATTGCGCGATAACCAAGTTCAAGCGCCGTTTTCACAGATGAAATAACAACGTCGTCTTTCAGACGAAAAGTACCTAAACCAAATGCAGGGATAGCCATAATATGCCTCTTTTGATGCTATGTTCGTTAACTGAGATGATTATGGACTTTAGACTGTTGCGGGAAAAGGGCGTAAAACGCAGAGGATTTTTGCGATTTTGGCAATAATAGAAATACAGACGAAAAAAAAACCTCGAGCGTTAACTCGAGGCTTCTTAATAAGTGGCGGAACGGACGGGACTCGAACCCGCGACCCCCTGCGTGACAGGCAGGTATTCTAACCGACTGAACTACCGCTC
>NZ_PTRV01000036.1:0-30247 GCF_002965285.1 Escherichia sp. MOD1-EC5990
TTTTTCGTCTTGCGACGTTAAGAATCCGTATCTTCGAGTGCCCACACAGATTGTCTGATAAATTGTTAAAGAGCAGTTGCGACGCGGCTTTCAGCTCACTGTCGCGAGGTGGCGTATATTACGCTTTCCTCTTTCAGAGTCAACCCTGAATTTCAGGATTTTTCTCTTCAACCGAACCGGCTGTTTGTGTGAAGTGATTCACATCCGCCGTGTCGATGGAGGCGCATTATAGGGAGTTCTCCGCAGGCCGCAATAGAAAAATTGCAGAAAAATGACTGACTGCTGCATTCCCCAGCAAAACCCCGCCTTATACCTTTTTACGCACAGAGTTATCCACAATCGTTACTGTGATTTCTATATTTTTCCCACGGTAACCACAGTCAAAATTGTGATCGCTATTGAAAAAGAAAAATTCGCGAGCGTTGCGCAAACGTTTTCGTTACAATGCCACCGCAAAACAAGGATGCCCCGTAAGGGGCGTTAGCTGAGTTTTTCGCGAAAAATTCAGCTAACGCTCTCTGTAATAGTCAAATCCAGGGGATTTACCATGCAACAACGTCGTCCAGTCCGCCGCGCTCTGCTCAGTGTTTCTGACAAAGCAGGTATCGTCGAATTCGCCCAGGCACTTTCCGCACGCGGTGTGGAGCTGCTGTCTACAGGGGGCACTGCCCGTCTGTTAGCAGAAAAAGGTCTGCCGGTAACCGAAGTTTCCGATTACACCGGTTTCCCGGAGATGATGGATGGACGCGTGAAGACCCTGCATCCAAAAGTGCATGGTGGCATTCTGGGCCGTCGCGGCCAGGACGATGCCATTATGGAAGAACATCAGATCCAACCTATCGATATGGTAGTTGTTAACCTCTATCCGTTCGCCCAGACCGTTGCCCGTGAAGGCTGCTCGCTGGAAGATGCGGTTGAGAACATCGATATCGGTGGTCCAACGATGGTGCGCTCCGCCGCCAAGAACCATAAAGATGTCGCAATCGTGGTGAAGAGCAGCGACTACGACGCCATTATTAAAGAGATGGATGCCAACGAAGGATCGCTGACGCTTGCAACCCGTTTCGATCTCGCTATCAAAGCCTTCGAACACACCGCCGCCTACGACAGCATGATTGCCAACTACTTCGGCAGCATGGTTCCGGCTTATCACGGTGAAAGCAAAGAGGCCGCTGGTCGCTTCCCGCGTACACTGAACCTGAACTTCATTAAGAAGCAGGATATGCGCTACGGCGAGAACAGCCACCAGCAGGCTGCCTTCTATATAGAAGAGAATGTGAAAGAAGCCTCCGTTGCCACCGCAACCCAGGTTCAGGGTAAAGCCCTCTCTTATAACAACATCGCCGATACCGATGCGGCGCTGGAGTGCGTGAAAGAGTTCGCCGAGCCGGCATGTGTGATTGTGAAGCACGCCAACCCTTGCGGTGTGGCTATCGGCAATTCCATTCTTGATGCTTACGATCGCGCGTATAAAACCGACCCCACCTCTGCGTTCGGCGGCATTATCGCCTTTAACCGCGAGCTGGATGCTGAAACCGCACAGGCCATCATTTCTCGTCAGTTTGTCGAAGTGATTATTGCACCGTCCGCCAGCGAAGAAGCCCTGAAAATCACAGCCGCTAAACAGAACGTACGTGTCCTGACCTGCGGTCAGTGGGCCGAGCGTGTTCCAGGCCTTGATTTCAAACGCGTGAACGGCGGTCTGCTGGTTCAGGATCGTGACCTGGGGATGGTTGGTGCAGAAGAACTGCGCGTCGTCACCAAACGTCAGCCGACCGAACAGGAGCTGCGTGATGCGCTATTCTGCTGGAAAGTGGCGAAGTTCGTGAAATCCAACGCTATCGTCTATGCCAAAGGCAATATGACCATCGGGATTGGCGCAGGCCAGATGAGCCGCGTGTACTCCGCGAAAATCGCCGGTATTAAAGCCGCCGATGAAGGCCTGGAAGTGAAAGGTTCGTCAATGGCTTCTGACGCGTTCTTCCCGTTCCGCGACGGTATTGATGCCGCGGCCGCTGCGGGCGTGACCTGCGTAATCCAGCCTGGCGGTTCTATCCGTGATGACGAAGTGATTGCCGCCGCCGACGAGCACGGCATTGCGATGCTCTTCACCGACATGCGCCACTTCCGCCATTAATGGAGCGACAGATGAAAGTATTAGTGATTGGTAATGGCGGGCGCGAGCACGCACTGGCCTGGAAAGCGGCCCAGTCGCCGCTGGTTGAGACTGTTTTTGTTGCTCCGGGTAACGCAGGCACTGCACTGGAACCCGCGCTGCAAAACGTCGCTATCGGCGTGACCGATATCCCGGCACTGTTGGATTTCGCGCAAAATGAAAAGGTAGACCTGACCATCGTCGGCCCGGAAGCACCGCTGGTGAAAGGCGTGGTCGATACTTTCCGCGCCGCCGGGCTGAAAATCTTCGGACCAACCGCAGGCGCCGCACAACTGGAAGGCTCGAAAGCGTTTACCAAGGATTTCCTGGCCCGCCATAAGATCCCTACGGCGGAATACCAGAACTTCACCGAGGTAGAACCTGCACTGGCGTATCTGCGTGAGAAAGGCGCGCCAATCGTCATTAAAGCGGACGGTCTGGCTGCCGGGAAAGGCGTTATCGTAGCGATGACGCTGGAAGAAGCCGAAGCGGCCGTTCACGACATGCTGGCAGGCAACGCTTTTGGCGACGCGGGTCATCGTATTGTTATCGAAGAGTTCCTCGACGGCGAAGAAGCGAGCTTTATCGTGATGGTGGACGGTGAGCATGTGCTGCCAATGGCCACCAGCCAGGATCACAAACGCGTAGGCGATAAAGATACCGGGCCGAACACGGGCGGGATGGGCGCTTACTCCCCTGCGCCAGTGGTGACCGATGAAGTTCATCTGCGCACGATGGAACGTATCATCTGGCCAACCGTGAAAGGCATGGCGGCGGAAGGCAACACCTACACCGGTTTTCTCTATGCGGGCCTGATGATCGACAAACAGGGTAATCCGAAGGTTATCGAATTTAACTGCCGCTTTGGCGATCCTGAAACCCAGCCGATTATGCTACGCATGAAGTCCGATCTGGTTGAGCTTTGCCTGGCGGCCTGTGAAGGTACGCTTGACGAGAAAACGTCCGAGTGGGATGAACGCGCTTCTCTCGGCGTGGTGATGGCTGCGGGTGGATATCCGGGCGATTACCGCACCGGCGATGTGATCCACGGCCTGCCGCTGGAAGAAGTGTCTGACGGCAAAGTGTTCCACGCGGGCACAAAACTGGCGGATGACGAGCAGGTGGTAACCAGCGGCGGGCGCGTACTGTGCATCACCGCGCTGGGTCATACCGTGGCAGAAGCGCAGAAACGCGCTTATGCCTTAATGACCGATATCCATTGGGACGATTGCTTCTGCCGGAAGGATATCGGCTGGCGCGCCATCGAACGCGAGCAGAACTAACGCGACAGTTTTGCCAATAGCGTTTTGCGCGTAATCCCTAACTGACGGGCGGCTTCGGTTTTGTTGCCGCCCGTTTTCTCCAGCGCCGCCAGAATCACTTCTTTTTCGACTTCCACCAGCGGCTGAATATCCTGACTTTGCACCAGCGGGATCGGCGTACTGGCAATCGCCAGCGGCAGCTCGCGTTCGGAAATATATTCCCCGGTCAGCAGCACCACCGCCCGTTCCACCGCGTTTTCCAGTTCACGAATATTTCCCGGCCAGTCGTAGTGAATCAGCAGATCCATCGCCTGGGGAGTAAACCATTTTACCGCCTTGCGATTGCGTTCGGCAAAGCGCTGCAGAAAATGGTTAGCCAGCAGAGGAATATCTTCCCGCCGTTGCCGTAGCGAAGGTACTTCAATCGCCACCACATTCAGGCGATAGTAGAGATCCTGACGAAAACGCCCGGCCTTTACCTCAGCGGCAAGATCGCGATGAGTCGCCGCAATCAGCCGGACATCAACCGAGATACTCTGATTGCTACCGACACGCTGGACTTCGCGCTCCTGAATCGCACGCAGTAGACGAACCTGCATCATCGGTGAGATATCGCCAATTTCATCGAGAAACAGCGTGCCGCCGTCTGCCTCCACAAAGCGCCCTTCCCGCCGTTTGTCGGCTCCGGTAAACGCCCCTTTTTCGTGACCGAACAATTCAGATTCCAGTAAGGATTCGTTGAGTGCCGCACAGTTGAGCGTTACCAGCGGCTTTTCACTCCGTGCGCTACTGGCGTGAATCGCCCTGGCGACCAGCTCTTTACCAGTGCCGGAATCGCCGTGGATCAGCACCGTGGCTTCCGATGGCGCGACAAGGGCGATTTCACTGAGCAGGTGTTGCATCGCCGGGCTTTTACCGACCATACCGAACTGGCTGGCAGACACCGCAGGCGTTTCAGCATCAACACTGTGCGTATGCACAAGCGCCTTTTCCAGGGTTGCCTGCAGGTTATCGAAATCCAGCGGCTTGATGAGATAATCCAGTGCCCCGGTTTTCAACGCCTCTACCGCCGTCTCGACGCTGGAGTACGCGGTCATAATCAATACCGGAATTGCCGGATTTAACGCTTTGATCTCTTTCAGCGTGGCGATGCCATCCATCTCTGCCATTCGCACATCACAAAGCACAAGATCAAAAACCTGTTCCCGCACTTGCTCCAGCGCTTGTCGCCCGCTGTTCGCCAGCGCGACGTTATAGCCCCAGCCGCGCAGCAATGCCTGCAAGATAGTGCAGTGGCTAATGTCATCATCCACCACCAGAATATCGATATTATCGTGCGTCATCCTTGTGGGTCCTTACGCGTAATATTGACCGGAAGCCAGAGGGTGAACGTTGCACCTTTCCCCTCCTGGCTTACGACCTGAATTGTACCACCGTGTTGTTCAACAATATTATGCACAACCGCCAGCCCCAGTCCGGTGCCTTCGGCTTTGGTGGTGAAGTACGGGGTGAAGATGGCTTCAAGCTGATCCGCCGCAATTCCCTTACCGCTGTCGGTTACGCTTATTTTAACGCCTGCGCTGCTTTCGCTGGCCGTCACGCTAATCACGCCATGCTGACCAATAGCCTGAATAGCATTGAGATAGAGATTCAACAGGACCTGAGTCAGTCGGTCCGGATCGGCCTGTATCTCCGGCAATGCGTCGTTGGCGGTAAAGCGTAATTGGATCTCCCTACTGTTTGCATCCTGGCTTACCAGTTGTAATGAGTGGTTAATCAGCGTGTTGAGATCCACCGCCTGCAAAGCAAGATGCGTTGGCTTAACCAGCTCCAGCAGCTCGCTTACCACGCGGTTTAAACGGTCGGCTTCTTTCGCCATCACCTGCGCCAATTGATGCGCTTCTCCTCCTGCTGGTGCGCGTTCGGCAAAATATTTCGCCAGCCCTTTAATCGAGGAAAGCGGATTACGGATTTCATGGGCGACACCTGCGGCCAGATGTCCCAGCGCCACCAGCTTCTCTTTGCGCTTCATTTCATCCTGTAACAGCTGGCGCGAGCGAAGATAGCGGCGATACCAGAAGAATGACAACACGCTTGCCAGCAAGACCGTCGCCAGGGCGAAGAGGATAATCAGGGTGTTTCTCTGCTCACGCTCTTCGGCACTCACAATGTTACTGGCGTCGAAAGCGATAAAAATTGCTTGTGGTGTCGCGGCATACTGCTGCATATGGCGCATCCGGTGCATTCCAGCAGCAAACATCGGTTGAAACTGGCGATAAATTTCCAGAACAGGCTCGCCGTCTGCGCTATCGATCCGCCGCCACGCTTCTTCGTCTCCCGGATGTAACTGCTGCATTTCCTGCGGGGAATAAAGCTGTTTTCCCACCATGCCGGAGTTGCTATGCATCACGATTGTTCCTTGTTCATCCGTGACCGCAAACCAACGCACTCCTGGCTGCCCAGCCATTTCTTCCAGTAAAGCCTGCTGCTGCGCATGATGCATGCGCATCCCCATACCGACGCGCGAGCCGGATTCGAGAGCGCGGATAAGTACACTGCCTTTTTCCAGCAGAGTTTGTCTGGCGGCGGCAGTCTCGCGCCCATAATCGCGAATCACGGTCACCGCAAACAACCCCACCAGTCCAACAATGACTACGGGAAGGATCGCGCTTAACCATTTTGCTAAGGCATCTTTTGATCGCTGCATAAAACGCATCTTCTTCTTTGCCTGTTCATCCCTTTTTGACAGCAGAAATCATGCCATCTTTTATTAGCACTTACCCTGCGCTTTAACACAAAGGCTTAAGTTTCAATGAGTAAAAATGACTCGCTACACACAGCAGGCGAGTCATTTTTACTCGTTTATCATGTCATATTGCCCGTCATATCAGCGTTTCGCCGTTGGCACGAAAGATGCAATACCCGAAGTAAGACAACCACTGGAGGATTAACCATGAAACGGAACACGAAAATTGCCCTGGTGATGATGGCGCTTTCAGCAATGGCGATGGGATCGACATCTGCATTTGCTCACGGCGGACACGGTATGTGGCAGCAAAATGCCGCGCCTTTGACCAGCGAACAACAGACAGCGTGGCAGAAAATCCATAATGACTTTTACGCTCAAAGCAGCGCACTGCAACAGCAACTGGTGACGAAGCGTTATGAATACAATGCCCTGTTAGCCGCGAACCCACCGGATAGCAGCAAAATTAACGCGGTCGCCAAAGAGATGGAGAATTTGCGTCAGTCGTTAGATGAGTTACGGGTGAAACGAGATATTGCGATGGCTGAAGCGGGTATTCCGCGCGGTACCGGAATGGGTTACGGCGGCTGCGGTGGTGGCGGTCATATGGGTATGGGCCACTGGTAAATCAGAACGTTTTCTCGTTGGGTTGCCAGCGACAGAAATCAGAGTTTGCCACTAACAGTAATTGCGAACCTTCGGGCGCTTCCAGCCATGCCACGCTGACATCAACAGAAGAGCGGCTCTGGCGGCGCTCGATATGCGCTATCGCCTGCGAATCTAAATCAGGTTTAATGGTTTGCCCTTCGCAGGTGGTCACGGTCTGTTCCATCGCATGCCAGCGCCCCTGGCGCAGCACGACTCTCCCCTGACGTAAGGCATCGCTAATCTGGCGGATCTGATCAGCACGATAACGGTATAAATCGATTTGGTCGTTAGAAAGCTGCTGTTTTTCCCCGTCGGATTCACGTTGCATAAAGCTCAGATCGCCGCGATCGTCAAAACGCGCGCGAATATTCACCGGCGGTTTGCTGTAAACATTGATATTGATAAGCGTGAGGTTATCGCCCTGCCAGCGATACTCTCGTGTCGTGGTATCGCCACTGCGCCACGGGCTAAACACAGCAAGCAGATGCACATTATTGCCACTGTCTTTTCGCCAGATACGTACCGCGCCCTGATCTTCAGCAAATCCACTGGCGGTAAAGGGAGGAAGTGAAGAGTTGTGACTACAGGCAGTGAGAAACAGAGCGCCCGCCAGCATCAATGATCGACGCCAGAAAGACAAAAGGGGTGAAACCACCCCTTCGTTAAAACTGTTCACTGCCACGCAATCTTACTTAACTGCGTCTTTCAGTGCCTTGCCAGAAACAAATGCCGGCACGTTAGCTGCGGCAATTTTGATTTCTTTACCGGTCTGCGGGTTGCGGCCAGTACGCTCAGCGCGGTGGTTCACTTTGAAGGTACCGAAACCAACCAGTTGTACAGCATCGCCTTCTTTCAGAGACTCAGTAATTGCAGCCAGAGTGGACTCCAGAGCAGCTTTAGCCTGGGTTTTGGACAGTTCTGCTTTCTCTGCAATTACATCAATCAGTTGAGTCTTGTTCATAAGTTATCCTTACAATGTGTTTATCGCTTGCTAAGCATCGAGTGCGACGGAAATGCCAGAATAGCACTCTCCTGCATACACGCACCGATAGCCACTTTTTTTCGCCCCCCAAATGTAGACCAGACGGGGGGCGAAAGGGAAGACTCCAGGTATGACAAATCAGGCGTTAAATCACGTTTTCTGGTCTTATTGCTGAAAAATTATACCAATATTGCTCTCGCCCGCCTCACGCAGGTCTGCCCTAAGGCCTTTTATCAGCTCGATATCGCGTTCTTCGCACTCAGCTAAAAGTCGGAATATTTCCCACTGAATGTCCCACTCTTGCTCTACAGCTGGGTTTTCTTTGAGCTCTTCATCGCTCATTTCACGGCCAGCCTGAGTCATTTCCAGCATCGCCACGGTCGTGATGGAGGTCTTACTCACTTCTACCGCGTGTTCGAGCGTTTCGCCACTCAAACGCGAATGGACCAGTTCACTTAACGCCACGCAGGCATCGATTGCCGGATAAACGCCGTACAGATCGAAATCGTCCGCTGAAGGAATCGCTTCTTCAAATTTCTCCAGTTGGCTATCGAAATTCACTTTTGCGTCTTTGACGGTCAGTGTTTCCCAGATGAGATCGAGAATGCGGCGGTAAATTTGCCCATCACCAAAACCGGTTTGCTGGCAGAACATGGCGTAATTGGGGTACATGCGTTCGCATAAGCAAGCCATGAAAGTGACGTGCTGCCAGCTTTCCAGGCGCTCCAGACGCAGATGAATTGGGTTTTGTAACATGTTGAGTTCTCAAATACGGAAATTATCCGCAGTTTACCTGAATTAGGGCTGATTTGCTGTATAGCGCACGAACGCCGGACGTTCCGAGGCCACCGCGTCTGCCCAGCGCGTTGGCTCCGGCAGACGATAGCCTTTCATGCAGCGTTGTACCCACGCCAGCGCGCTGTCCACGCTGACCCGATGACCGGTAGCGATAAACAACGGGTTACAGCGCGCTTTGCTGCGCCAGACCCATGCCAGCTGCTCGCCTTTATCCATCAGTGGGGCCAGCGCGCCCGGTTCGCTGGAGAGCGGTTCGAATTTACCGCAGAGCCGTTTTTTCGCTACGCCAATGGTCGGCACATCCACCAGCAAACCAAAGTGGCTGGCGACGCCAAGACGGCGAGGATGCGAGATCCCGTGACCATCGACAAACACTAAATCCGGCTTTTGCGACAGCATCTCCCACGCTGCCAGCAGCGCAGGATATTCGCGGAAGGAGAGAAAACCTGGAATGTAAGGCATGGTAGTGGCGATGCGGGCCACTTTATACTCCACCAGCTCAAGCGAGGGGTATTTCAACAGCACCATCGCCGCTCGCGTCACTTCTCCGCCCTGCTCAAACCCGACATCGGCTCCGGCGATCAGATCCGGCGGATCTTTATCAAGTCGATCCTCGCGGATCACAGAAGAAGCCAGTTCGATTTGTTGAGCGCGTAATGACGCGAGATCCATAATCGCTCCTTAGAGCCTGGTCCACCAGGCGTAATTGTTGAAGGCAGTTTGAGGCCGGACAGCGCGGAAAAACCGGAGCGTACACGTAGTACGTGAGGATTTTGAGCACTGCCCGGCCTCAAAATGGCAAATAAAATAGCCTGATGGACCAGGCTCTTAGCGGTGATACTGTTCAGACAGGCGATGCACAGCCTCCACAAACACGCCAGCATGTTCTGGCGGCACATCCTGGTGAATGCCGTGACCAAGGTTAAATACATGACCTTCGCCGTGACCGAAACCTGCAAGTATAGTCGCGACTTCTTCTTCAATGCGGGCAGGTGGCGCGTACAGCATCGACGGATCCATATTACCCTGCAGCGCGACTTTATTGCCCACGCGGCGGCGCGCATCGGCGATATCCGTTGTCCAGTCGAGGCCCAGCGCATCGCAACCCGTTTCCGCCATAGCTTCCAGCCACTGTCCACCGCCTTTGGTAAACAGGGTGACCGGTACACGGCGACCGTCGTTTTCACGCAGTAAACCATCAACTATTTTATGCATGTAATAGAGCGAGAACTGTTGATAATCGCACCCGGTGAGCACGCCGCCCCAGGTATCGAAGATCATCACGGCCTGAGCACCAGCTTTAATTTGCGCATTCAGATACAAAGTGACGCTTTTCGCCAGTTTATCGAGCAGAGCGTGCAGCGCCTGTGGATCGGCATACATCATCTTTTTGATCACGGTGAACGCTTTGCTGCTGCCACCTTCCACCATATAGGTCGCCAGCGTCCACGGGCTGCCGGAAAAACCAATCAGCGGCACTTCGCCTTTCAGTTCGCGGCGAATAGTACGCACCGCGTTCATCACATAACCCAGCTCATCTTCCGGGTCCGGAATTGGCAGTTTATCAACGTCAGCTTTGCAGGTGACTGGCGAGGTAAAACGCGGACCTTCTCCGGCTTCAAAATAGAGCCCTAACCCCATCGCGTCCGGCACGGTGAGGATATCGGAAAAGAGGATCGCCGCATCCAGCGGATAGCGACGCAGCGGTTGCAAAGTCACTTCGCACGCCAGCTCTGCATTTTTGCACAGCGACATAAAATCGCCCGCCTGGGCGCGCGTGGCTTTATATTCCGGTAGATAGCGACCCGCCTGGCGCATCATCCATACTGGAGTGACATCAACGGGCTGGCGCAGCAGCGCCCGCAGATAACGATCGTTTTTGAGTTCGGTCATTTTGGCTGTTCCTTAGTGCGTCAGGCGGTCAGTGTATCATCACTCATACTCTGCCCGACACATCGCCACCGTATCTTCTATCAGACGGCGCGCCACGGTGCCGGGCGGCGGAAGTAACGGTAAATCATCGTAGCGATACCAGTTCGCCTCGAGCAGCTCTTTCGGATCAATCACGATGTCGCCGCTGTCATATTCCGCCATAAATGCGGTCATCAGCGACTGGGGAAACGGCCACGGCTGGGAAGTCACGTACCGCAAGTTTTTAACTTTAATTCCGCTCTCTTCCATCACTTCCCGCGCGACCGCCTGCTCGAGGGTTTCGCCCACTTCGACGAATCCGGCAAGTACCGTATGGACACCGTTACGATGGCGGGTATGCTGGGCGAGGAGGATCGAATCATCGCGACGGATGGCAACAATAATGCAGGGGGCGATTTGCGGGTAGTAACGCTCACGGCAATGGCTGCACAGCATCGCCCATTCGGTTTTGCTCGGATACATTTCATGCCCGCAGTAACCACAGTATTTATGCGATCGGTAAAACTCCGCCAGTTGCACGCCACGTCCGGCCAGTTGAAACAGCCCAACATCGAGATCAATGACCTGACGTACCGACCCCATATCGTGACGCCGCTGCTGTTGTACTAACCAAACAGGTTCCCCCTGCCATTCGCCGATTTGTAGTGCGCGCTGACCCACAAGATCAAAATTTGCCGCTTCGCCATATGGCAATTCTCCCTTCGGCAACCATAATTTTTGTTCATGGCTGACGACCCACCAGCCGTGATCTAATTTTTCAATTATACGATCCATAGCTCTTGCACTACCTTTGCATCACTGGCATGTTTAACATGGTTTTTACATTTCTCACTGAGCAGTTTTTGAATACAAACTTGCGGAGTCAATCATGCTTAACCAGCTCGATAACCTGACGGAGCGCGTCAGAGGAAGTAACAAACTGGTTGATCGCTGGCTACATGTACGTAAGCATCTGCTCGTGGCTTACTACAATCTGGTTGGCATTAAGCCTGGCAAAGAATCGTACATGAGGCTAAACGAAAAAGCCCTTGATGATTTTTGTCAGAGCCTGGTCGATTACTTGTCTGCCGGACATTTCAGTATTTATGAGCGCATTCTTCATAAACTGGAAGGCAATGGGCAACTCGCACGCGCCGCGAAGATTTGGCCACAACTCGAAGCCAATACCCAACAGATTATGGATTACTACGATTCCAGCCTGGAAACCGCTATCGATCATGATAATTACCTTGAGTTTCAACAGGTTTTATCTGACATCGGCGAGGCCCTGGAAGCGCGCTTTGTGCTGGAAGATAAGCTGATTCTGCTGGTGCTTGACGCCGCCCGCGTCAAACATCCTGCTTGAGTTCTGCGCTGTTAACGCGTAATTTACATTCAACGCCCCGTTTGCGGGGCTAATTTCTTGTCGGAGTGCCTTAACTGGCTGAGACCGTTTATTCGGGATCCGCGGAACCTGATCAGGCTAATACCTGCGAAGGGAACAAGAGTTAATCTGCTATCGCATCGCCTTTGCGGCGATCGTCTCTTGCTTCATCCGTCGTCTGACAAGCCACGTCCTTAACTTTTTGGAATGAGCTATGTCTGCAACAAAACTGACCCGCCGCGAACAACGCGCCCAGGCCCAACATTTTATCGACACCCTGGAAGGCACCGCCTTTCCAAACTCAAAACGCATTTACATCACCGGCACACACCCCGGCGTGCGCGTGCCGATGCGTGAGATCCAGCTTAGCCCGACGCTAATTGGCGGCAGCAAAGAACAGCCGCAGTACGAAGAAAACGAAGCGATTCCGGTCTACGACACCTCCGGTCCGTATGGCGATCCACAGATCGCCATTAACGTGCAGCAAGGACTGGCAAAACTGCGCCAGCCGTGGATCGATGCGCGCGGCGATACCGAAGAACTTACCGTGCGCAGTTCCGATTACACTAAAGCGCGACTAGCAGATGATGGCCTCGACGAGCTACGTTTTAGCGGCGTATTAACCCCAAAGCGCGCCAAAGCAGGACGCCGCGTCACCCAACTGCACTACGCCCGCCGGGGCATCATCACGCCCGAAATGGAATTCATCGCCATTCGCGAGAATATGGGTCGCGAGCGCATACGTAGCGAAGTTTTGCGCCACCAGCATCCGGGAATGAGCTTTGGCGCACGTCTGCCGGAAAATATCACCGCGGAATTTGTCCGTGATGAAGTTGCTGCCGGACGTGCCATTATCCCCGCCAACATCAACCATCCGGAATCAGAGCCGATGATTATTGGTCGCAACTTTCTGGTGAAGGTTAACGCCAATATCGGCAACTCGGCAGTCACCTCTTCCATCGAAGAAGAAGTGGAAAAGCTGGTATGGTCTACGCGCTGGGGGGCGGATACAGTGATGGATCTTTCCACCGGTCGCTATATTCACGAAACTCGCGAATGGATTTTGCGTAACAGCCCGGTGCCGATTGGTACAGTGCCGATCTACCAGGCGCTGGAGAAGGTTAACGGGATCGCTGAAGATCTTACCTGGGAAGCGTTCCGGGACACGCTGCTGGAACAGGCCGAACAAGGTGTGGATTACTTCACTATCCATGCGGGCGTGCTACTGCGCTACGTGCCGATGACCGCGAAACGCCTGACCGGTATCGTCTCTCGCGGCGGTTCGATTATGGCGAAATGGTGCCTCTCCCATCATCAGGAAAATTTCCTCTATCAACACTTCCGCGAAATTTGTGAAATCTGTGCCGCTTATGATGTTTCGTTGTCCTTGGGCGACGGCCTGCGCCCCGGTTCTATTCAGGACGCCAACGATGAAGCGCAGTTTGCCGAGCTACATACGCTGGGCGAACTGACCAAAATCGCCTGGGAATATGACGTGCAGGTGATGATTGAAGGTCCAGGCCACGTGCCGATGCAGATGATCCGCCGCAATATGACCGAGGAGTTAGAGCACTGCCACGAAGCACCGTTCTATACCCTCGGGCCGCTAACTACTGATATTGCGCCGGGTTATGACCACTTCACATCGGGGATTGGCGCGGCGATGATTGGCTGGTTTGGCTGCGCGATGCTCTGTTACGTAACGCCAAAAGAGCATCTGGGTCTGCCTAATAAAGAAGATGTTAAGCAGGGGCTTATCACCTATAAGATTGCCGCCCACGCCGCCGACCTGGCGAAAGGGCATCCGGGCGCGCAAATTCGCGATAACGCCATGTCGAAAGCCCGCTTCGAATTTCGCTGGGAAGACCAGTTTAATCTGGCCCCCGACCCGTTTACCGCCCGCACTTATCACGATGAAACCCTGCCACAAGAGTCCGGTAAAGTCGCCCATTTTTGCTCCATGTGTGGGCCGAAATTCTGCTCGATGAAAATCAGCCAGGAAGTGCGTGACTATACCGCCGCGCAAACCATTGAAGTGGGAATGGCGGATATGTCGGAGAACTTCCGTGCCAGAGGTGGAGAAATCTACCTGCGTAAGGAGGAAGCGTGATGTATCAGCCTGATTTTCCTCATGTACCTTTTCGTTTAGGACTGTACCCGGTAGTGGATAGCGTACAGTGGATCGAACGTCTGTTGGATGCAGGCGTGCGTACTCTCCAGCTGCGCATCAAAGATCGGCGCGATGAAGAGGTTGAAGCCGATGTCGTGGCAGCAATTGCGCTGGGCCGCCGCTATAACGCGCGACTGTTTATCAACGATTACTGGCGGCTGGCGATTAAGCATCAGGCGTATGGCGTCCATCTGGGGCAGGAAGATTTGCAAGCCACCGATCTCAATGCCATCCGTGCAGCGGGCCTGCGGCTGGGCGTTTCGACTCATGATGATATGGAGATCGACGTCGCGCTGGCAGCACGTCCTTCTTATATCGCGCTAGGACATGTGTTCCCGACGCAAACCAAACAGATGCCTTCTGCACCGCAGGGGCTGGAACAGCTGGCACGGCATGTTGAGCGCCTGGCTGATTATCCCACTGTAGCGATTGGCGGTATCAGCCTGCCGCGCGCACCTGCGGTGATGGCGACAGGTGTTGGCAGTATCGCCGTCGTCAGTGCCATTACCCAGGCCGCAGACTGGCGTTTAGCAACGGAACAGTTGCTGGAGATTGCAGGAGTTGGCGATGAATGACCGTGATTTTATGCGTTATAGCCGTCAAATCCTGCTCGACGATATTGCTCTTGACGGGCAGCAAAAACTGCTCGACAGCCAGGTGCTGATTATCGGTCTGGGTGGGTTGGGTACACCTGCTGCACTATACCTGGCGGGAGCTGGTGTCGGGACGCTGGTACTGGCAGATGACGACGATGTGCATTTGAGCAATCTGCAACGACAAATCCTCTTTACGACTGAAGATATCGATCGCCCGAAATCGCAGGTCAGCCAACAGCGACTGACACAGTTGAATCCCGACATTCAACTGACAGCATTACAACAACGGTTAACGGGTAAGGCGTTAAAAGATGCGGTAGCACGGGCCGATGTGGTGCTCGACTGTACCGACAACATGGCGACTCGCCAGGAGATTAATGCCGCCTGCGTAGCACTTAACACACCGCTTATCACCGCCAGCGCGGTCGGATTTGGTGGTCAGTTGATGGTGCTGACACCGCCCTGGGAACAGGGGTGTTACCGCTGCCTGTGGCCGGATAACCAGGAGCCTGAACGCAACTGCCGCACGGCAGGCGTGGTTGGCCCGGTGGTCGGGGTCATGGGCACGTTACAGGCACTGGAAGCAATTAAGCTATTGAGTGGTATAGAGACCCCTGCGGGATATCTTCGACTGTTTGACGGTAAATTAAACCAATGGCGCAACCTGGCGTTGCGCCGCGCCAGCGGTTGCCCGGTATGCGGAGGAAGCAATGCAGATCCTGTTTAACGATCAACCGATGCAGTGCGTCGCCGGACTAACTGTTCACGAACTGCTGGAGCAACTCGATCAACAACAAGCAGGTGCGGCACTGGCGATTAATCAGCAAATCGTCCCGCGGGAACAATGGGCGCAACATATCGTGCAGGATGGCGACCAGATCCTGCTTTTTCAGGTTATTGCAGGGGGTTGAGATGTTACATATTGCGGACAAAACGTTTGATTCACATCTGTTTACTGGCACCGGAAAATTCGCCTCTTCACAACTGATGGTGGAGTCTATTCGCGCTTCCGGCAGCCAACTGGTGACGCTGGCGATGAAACGTGTCGACTTGCGCCAGCACAACGACGCTATCCTCGAACCGCTTATCGCGGCGGGTGTGACCCTGCTGCCGAATACTTCCGGGGCGAAAACCGCGGAAGAAGCCATTTTCGCCGCCCATCTGGCACGTGAAGCGTTAGGCACAAACTGGCTAAAATTAGAGATTCACCCTGACGCCCGCTGGCTGTTGCCCGATCCCATCGAAACCCTGAAAGCCGCCGAAACGTTGGTGCAACAGGGATTTGTCGTGCTGCCTTACTGCGGTGCCGATCCGGTGTTGTGCAAACGTCTGGAAGAAGTCGGCTGTGCAGCGGTGATGCCGCTCGGCGCGCCGATTGGCTCGAATCAGGGACTGGAAACCCGCGCCATGCTGGAGATTATTATCCAGCAAGCCACGGTTCCGGTGGTCGTTGATGCTGGCATTGGCGTTCCCAGCCATGCCGCGCAGGCGCTTGAAATGGGAGCCGATGCGGTGTTAGTGAATACGGCGATTGCCGTCGCGGACGATCCCGTCAACATGGCGAAGGCATTTCGTCTGGCGGTAGACGCCGGCCTGCTGGCACGTCAGTCCGGGCCGGGCAGTCGCAGTCATTTTGCTCATGCCACTAGCCCGCTGACCGGATTTCTGGAGGCATCGGCATGAAAACCTTCAGTGATCGCTGGCGACAACTGGACTGGGACGACATCCGCCTGCGAATCAACAGCAAAACGGCAGCTGACGTAGAGCGGGCGCTCAATGTTTCGCAACTCACTCGCGACGATATGATGGCATTGCTATCACCTGCCGCCGGTGAATACCTGGAACCACTGGCTCAACGGGCGCAGCGTCTGACCCGTCAGCGATTTGGCAACGTCGTCAGCTTCTACGTCCCGCTTTATCTTTCCAATCTTTGCGCTAACGACTGCACGTACTGCGGATTTTCCATGAGCAATCGCATCAAGCGTAAAACGCTGGATGAAGCGGATATCGCCAGGGAAAGCGCCGCTATCCGGGAGATGGGCTTTGAACATCTATTGCTGGTCACTGGTGAACATCAGGCGAAAGTGGGGATGGATTACTTTCGTCGTCATCTCCCTGTCCTGCGTGAACAGTTCTCTTCACTACAGATGGAAGTACAGCCACTGGCGGAAGCGGAATACGCCGAGTTAAAGCAACTTGGTCTGGATGGGGTGATGGTTTATCAGGAGACATATCACGAGGCGACATACGCCCACCATCATCTGAAAGGGAAAAAACAGGACTTCTTCTGGCGGCTGGAAACGCCGGATCGGCTGGGCCGTGCGGGGATAGATAAGATAGGCCTCGGCGCGCTAATCGGCCTTTCCGACAGCTGGCGCGTTGACTGCTATATGGTTGCCGAACATTTGCTATGGCTGCAACAACATTACTGGCAAAGCCGTTACTCTGTCTCCTTCCCGCGCCTGCGCCCGTGTACTGGCGGGATTGAGCCAGCGTCGATTATGGATGAACGCCAGTTAGTGCAAACTATCTGCGCCTTCCGCCTACTTGCGCCGGAGATTGAACTGTCACTCTCCACGCGGGAATCACCGTGGTTTCGCGATCGCGTTATTCCGCTGGCGATCAATAACGTCAGCGCCTTCTCGAAAACGCAACCTGGTGGCTATGCCGACAATCATCCGGAGCTGGAGCAATTCTCACCGCACGACGATCGCAGGCCGGAAGCCGTTGCTGCTGCATTAACTGCTCAGGGTTTGCAGCCGGTATGGAAAGACTGGGACAGCTATCTGGGACGTGCCTCGCAAAGGACATGAGACAGAATGTAAGAACGTAAATTTATTCCGAGCAGCTACGGAAGATGAAAAACGCAAGGTTGTTGAAAGCGTTGCGTTTTTTTATGTTAGTACCGTCAGCAGGAATGTTGTCCAGGGCGAAAAGCTTCTTCCTCGTTTCGCCCTGCCTTTCTTAATATTTCCCATGAAGAATTTGCCCTCTGAATAACACCCATAAAAAAACCCGCCGAAGCGGGTTTTTACGTTATTTGCGGATTAACGATTACTCGTTATCAGAACCGCCCAGACCTGCGTTCAGCAGTTCTGCCAGGCTGGCAGATGCGTCTTCTGCAGTCACCTGCGGTGCAGCCGGAGCTTCACCCGCAGCACGGCGACGCATACGATCCTGGTGGTACGCGTAACCGGTACCTGCCGGGATCAGACGACCTACGATAACGTTCTCTTTCAGGCCGCGCAGTTCGTCGCGTTTGCCCGCAACGGCTGCTTCGGTCAGCACGCGAGTGGTCTCCTGGAACGATGCCGCGGAGATGAAGGACTCGGTTGCCAGAGACGCTTTGGTGATACCCAGCAGATCGCGGGAGTAAGTTGCACCCACTTTGCCGTTCGCTTCCAGTTCGCGGTTTGCGATCTTGACGCGAGAGTATTCAACCTGTTCACCTTCCAGGAAGTCGGAGCTGCCCGCGTTAACGATGGTAGCTTTACGCAGCATCTGACGAACGATAACTTCGATGTGTTTATCGTTAATCTTAACGCCCTGCAGACGGTATACGTCCTGTACTTCGTTAACGATGTAACGAGTCACAGCATGAACACCACGCAGACGCAGAATGTCATGCGGCGCTTCCGGACCATCGGAAATTACGTCACCACGTTCTACACGTTCACCTTCGAACACGTTGAGCTGACGCCATTTCGGAATCATCTCTTCGTACGGCTCGCTACCGTCTACCGGGGTGATAACCAGACGACGTTTACCTTTGGTTTCTTTACCGAAGGAAACCACACCGCTGATTTCAGCCAGGATTGCCGGCTCTTTCGGACGACGTGCTTCGAACAGGTCCGCAACGCGTGGCAGACCACCGGTGATGTCCTTGGTACCGCCAGATTCTTGCGGAATACGCGCCAGGGTGTCACCAGAGCTGATCTGTACGCCATCTTCCAGCTGAACAATCGCTTTACCCGGCAGGAAGTACTGCGCAGGCATGTCGGTACCCGGGATCAGAACGTCGTTACCCTGAGCATCAACGATTTTCAGTGCCGGACGCAGATCTTTACCACCTGCGGTACGTTCTGCGGAATCCAGAACCACCAGCGAAGACAGACCGGTCAATTCGTCGGTCTGACGAGTAATGGTCTGGCCGTCGATCATGTCAGTAAAGCGTACAAAACCGCTTACTTCGGTGATAACCGGCATGGTGTGCGGGTCCCAGTTTGCAACGGTCTCGCCGCCAGCAACCTGTTCGCCATCGCCTTTCGCCAGTACTGCACCGTAAGGCACTTTATAGCTTTCTTTGGTACGACCGAATTCGTCGATCAATTTCAGTTCGGTGTTACGGGAAGTGATAACCAGTTTGCCGCTGGAGTTCACAACCGACTTCACGTTGCTGAGCTTGATGCTACCTTTGTTTTTCACCTGGATGCTGGATTCAGCAGCCGCACGAGATGCCGCACCACCGATGTGGAACGTACGCATGGTCAGCTGTGTACCCGGTTCACCGATGGACTGTGCCGCGATAACACCGATTGCTTCACCTTTGTTGATGATGTGGCCACGCGCCAGGTCACGACCGTAGCAGTGCGCACATACACCAAAGTCGGTGTCACAAGATACAACAGAACGTACTTTTACCGCGTCGACAGAGTTCTCTTCCAGCAGGTCACACCACTGTTCGTGCAGCAGCGTGTTGCGCGGAACGAGGATATCAGCAGTACCCGGCTTCAGAACGTCTTCAGCAGTTACACGACCCAGTACGCGATCGCGCAGCGGCTCTTTAACATCACCACCTTCGATAACCGGAGTCATCATGATACCTTCATGAGTACCACAATCGTCTTCGGTAACCACCAGGTCCTGCGCCACGTCAACCAGACGACGAGTCAGGTAACCGGAGTTCGCAGTTTTCAGTGCGGTATCCGCCAGACCTTTACGAGCACCGTGGGTTGAGATGAAGTACTGGAGTACGTTCAGACCTTCACGGAAGTTCGCGGTGATTGGCGTTTCGATGATGGAGCCATCCGGCTTCGCCATCAGACCACGCATACCCGCCAGCTGACGAATCTGTGCCGCAGAACCACGCGCACCGGAGTCGGCCATCATGTAGATGCTGTTGAAGGAAACCTGCTTCTCTTCCTGACCGTCACGGTTAATAACGGTTTCAGTTTGCAGATTATCCATCATCGCTTTGGATACACGATCGTTCGCCGCAGCCCAGATATCGATAACTTTGTTGTAGCGTTCGCCCGCAGTTACCAGACCAGACTGGAACTGCTCCTGAATCTCAGCAACTTCAGCTTCTGCCTCGGAGATGATTTCGTGTTTCTTCTCCGGGATGACCATGTCATCGATACCAACAGATGCACCAGAACGCGCTGCATATGCAAAGCCGGTGTACATGATCTGGTCCGCAAAAATAACGGTCGGTTTCAGACCGAGAATGCGGTAGCAGGTGTTCAGCATTTTGGAGATTGCTTTCTTACCCAGCGCCTGGTTGACAATGGAGTAAGGCAGACCTTTCGGTACAATCATCCACAGAATGGCACGGCCAACGGTCGTATCTTTCAGGCTGGTTTTCGCTACTAATTCACCGT
Organism: Escherichia sp. MOD1-EC5990; assembly: GCF_002965285.1. Lineage (NCBI taxonomy): Bacteria > Pseudomonadati > Pseudomonadota > Gammaproteobacteria > Enterobacterales > Enterobacteriaceae > Escherichia > Escherichia sp. MOD1-EC5990. The sequence continues at coordinate 20,253 of NZ_PTRV01000036.1, forward strand.
TAGCATCTTTTTCATACTCGGTGATACGCACTTTAACGCGCGCATGCAGAGAGGCCAGACCAGAGCGATACAGACGTTCTGCTTCTTTCGGGCCAGTCAGCACCATGCCTTCGCCTTTGGCGTTAACACAGTCACGGGTCATGTAGTACAGACCCAGTACAACGTCCTGAGACGGAACGATGATTGGTTCGCCGTTCGCCGGGGACAGGATGTTGTTGGTAGACATCATCAGCGCACGCGCTTCCAGCTGGGCTTCCAGCGTCAGCGGTACGTGAACAGCCATCTGGTCACCATCGAAGTCGGCGTTATATGCCGCACAAACCAGCGGGTGCAGCTGGATAGCTTTACCTTCGATCAGTACCGGTTCAAATGCCTGGATACCCAGACGGTGCAGAGTCGGTGCACGGTTCAGCAGTACCGGGTGTTCGCGGATAACTTCGTCCAGGATATCCCAAACGACAGCTTCTTCGCGCTCAACCATTTTCTTCGCAGCTTTAATGGTGGTAGCAAGACCACGCAGTTCCAGCTTGCCGTAGATGAACGGTTTGAACAGTTCCAGTGCCATTTTCTTCGGCAGACCGCACTGATGCAGACGCAGGTATGGACCTACGGTGATTACAGAACGACCGGAGTAGTCAACACGCTTACCGAGCAGGTTCTGACGGAAACGACCCTGTTTACCTTTGATCATGTCGGCCAAAGATTTCAGAGGACGCTTGTTAGAACCAGTGATCGCACGACCGCGACGACCGTTATCCAGCAGGGCGTCTACCGCTTCCTGCAGCATACGTTTTTCGTTACGTACGATGATGTCCGGCGCAGCCAGATCCAGCAGACGTTTGAGACGGTTGTTACGGTTAATGACGCGACGATACAGATCGTTCAGGTCAGAAGTCGCGAAACGACCACCATCCAGCGGAACCAGCGGACGCAGATCTGGCGGCAGTACCGGCAGAACGGTCAGGATCATCCACTCTGGTTTGTTACCAGACTGAACGAACGCTTCCAGCAGTTTGATACGCTTGGTCAGCTTTTTACGCTTGGTTTCGGAGTTGGTTTCGTTCAGCTCTTCACGCAGCTGTTCGCACTCTTGCTCCAGATCCATGCTCTTCAGCAGAGCCTGGATTGCTTCCGCACCCATCTTCGCGTCGAATTCGTCACCGAACTCTTCCAGCGCATCCAGATACTGCTCTTCAGTCAGGATCTGCTGACGTTCCAGGTTGGTCATACCGCCTTCGATAACTACATAGGATTCGAAGTACAGTACGCGTTCGATATCGCGCAGCGGCATATCGAGCAGCAGGCCGATACGGGACGGCAGCGATTTCAGGAACCAGATGTGCGCAGTCGGGGAAGCCAGTTCGATGTGGCCCATACGCTCACGACGTACTTTGGTCTGGGTCACTTCAACGCCGCACTTCTCACAGATGACGCCACGGTGTTTCAGGCGCTTGTACTTACCGCACAGGCACTCGTAATCTTTTACCGGCCCAAAGATACGGGCGCAGAAAAGGCCGTCACGTTCTGGTTTGAACGTACGGTAGTTGATGGTTTCCGGCTTTTTAACTTCACCGAAAGACCATGAACGGATCATGTCTGGCGAAGCCAGAGCAATTTTGATCGCATCAAACTCTTCGGTTTTAGTCTGCGCTTTCAGAAACTTTAATAAATCTTTCACGGATTTGCTCCCGTCGGAGTTAGCACAATCCGCTGCCGGGTTTTACCCCGACAGCAGTGACCTGTTTGAGCGAGAATTACTCGTCTTCCAGTTCGATGTTGATACCCAGCGAACGAATCTCTTTCAACAATACGTTGAAGGATTCTGGCATGCCCGGCTCCATCTGATGGTTGCCGTCCACGATGTTTTTATACATCTTGGTACGACCGTTCACGTCATCAGACTTAACGGTGAGCATTTCCTGCAGGGTGTATGCTGCGCCGTATGCTTCCAGCGCCCACACTTCCATCTCCCCGAAACGCTGACCACCGAACTGTGCCTTACCACCCAGCGGCTGCTGAGTAACCAGGCTGTAAGAACCGGTGGAACGCGCGTGCATCTTGTCGTCGACCAGGTGGTTCAGTTTCAGCATGTACATGTAACCCACGGTTACCGGACGTTCGAACTGTTCACCAGTGCGACCGTCGTACAGGCGGATCTGACCAGAAGTCGGCAGGTCGCCAAGTTTCAGCAGTTCTTTAATTTCTGCTTCTTTCGCACCGTCGAAGACCGGCGTTGCGATTGGCATACCTTTGCGCAGGTTTTCAGCCAGACGCATAACTTCTTCATCGCTGAAGGTACTCAGGTCAACTTTCTGACGAACGTCAGCGCCCAGATCGTATGCACGCTGGATGAATTCGCGCAGTTTCGCGACTTCTTGCTGCTGTTTCAGCATGGCGTTGATCTTGTCGCCGATACCTTTCGCAGCCATACCCAGGTGGGTTTCGAGGATCTGACCGATGTTCATACGAGACGGTACGCCCAGCGGGTTCAGTACGATGTCTACCGGCGTACCGTTTTCATCGTAAGGCATATCTTCGATCGGGTTGATCTTAGAAATTACACCCTTGTTACCGTGACGACCTGCCATCTTGTCACCAGGCTGGATACGGCGTTTAACCGCCAGATATACCTTAACAATCTTCAGCACGCCCGGTGCCAGATCGTCGCCCTGGGTGATTTTGCGGCGTTTCGCTTCGAGTTTCTTCTCGAACTCGTGTTTCAGTTCGTCATACTGCTCAGCCAGCTGTTCCAGCTGATTTTGTTTCTCTTCGTCGGTCAGGCCCAGCTCTAGCCAGCGATCGCGCGGCAGTTTGTCGAGCTTCTCAGCTTCAACGCCACCGGCTACCAGCACAGCACGGATACGGCTGAACAGACCCGCTTCGAGGATCTGCAGTTCTTCAGACAGGTCTTTCTTCGCCTGTTTGAGCTGCATTTCTTCGATTTCCAGCGCACGTTTGTCTTTTTCTACGCCATCGCGAGTAAAGACCTGAACGTCGATAACCGTACCGGATACACCGTTTGGTACACGCAGAGAAGAGTCTTTAACGTCAGACGCTTTCTCACCGAAGATCGCACGCAGCAGTTTCTCTTCTGGAGTCAGCTGGGTTTCACCTTTCGGCGTTACCTTACCAACCAGAATGTCGCCACCGGTCACTTCCGCACCAATGTAAACGATACCGGATTCATCCAGTTTGGAGAGCGCAGCTTCACCTACGTTCGGGATGTCAGCAGTGATCTCTTCTGGCCCCAGCTTGGTGTCACGGGACACACATGCCAGTTCCTGAATGTGGATGGTGGTGAAACGGTCTTCCTGAACAACACGCTCGGATACGAGGATGGAGTCTTCGAAGTTGTAACCATTCCACGGCATGAACGCTACGCGCATGTTCTGACCGAGCGCCAGTTCACCGAGATCGGTGGACGGACCGTCTGCCAGCACGTCGCCGCGCTCTACCGGTTCACCCAGAGACACACACGGCATCTGGTTGATACAGGTGTTCTGGTTAGAACGGGTGTATTTGGTCAGGTTGTAGATGTCGATACCCGCTTCGCCCGGATACATCTCGTCTTCGTTAACTTTGATAACGATACGGGAAGCATCCACGTACTGAACGACACCACCACGTTTAGCAACCGCAGTTACACCGGAGTCAACGGCAACAGCACGTTCCATACCCGTACCAACCAGCGGCTTATCAGCACGCAGAGTCGGAACGGCCTGACGTTGCATGTTCGCACCCATCAATGCACGGTTGGCGTCATCGTGTTCAAGGAACGGGATCAGGGACGCACCGACGGATACCACCTGCTGGGTGGATACGTCCATGTAGTCAACCTGGTCGCGGCTGAACAAGCTGGATTCGCCTTTGCTACGGCAAGTTACCAGGTCTTCTACGAAGTGGCCTTCTTCATCCAGGTTGGAGTTCGCCTGGGCGATAACGTAGTTGCCTTCTTCGATAGCAGACAGGTAGTGAATTTCGTCGGTTACAACACCGTCGATCACTTTACGGTACGGCGTCTCAAGGAAGCCATATTCGTTAGTCTGTGCGTACACGGACAGGGAGTTGATCAGACCGATGTTCGGGCCTTCAGGAGTTTCGATTGGACATACGCGACCGTAGTGAGTCGGGTGTACGTCTCGAACTTCGAAGCCTGCACGTTCACGGGTCAGACCGCCTGGGCCGAGTGCGGAGATACGACGCTTGTGCGTAATCTCAGACAGCGGGTTGTTCTGGTCCATAAACTGAGACAGCTGGCTGGAACCAAAGAACTCTTTCACTGCTGCGGAAATCGGTTTGGCGTTGATCATATCCTGAGGCATCAGGGTATCCAGATCGCCCAGAGACAAACGCTCTTTCACCGCACGCTCTACACGTACCAGGCCAACGCGGAACTGGTTTTCCGCCATTTCGCCAACGGAACGGATACGACGGTTACCGAGGTGGTCGATATCATCGACTTCGCCTTTACCGTTACGGATATCGATGAGCTTTTTCATAACATCAATGATGTCGTCTTTGCTCAGGATACCGGAACCTTCGATTTCGTCGCGCAGCAGAGAGCGGTTGAACTTCATACGACCAACCGCAGACAAGTCATAGCGGTCTTCGGAGAAGAACAGGTTCTCGAACAGGCTTTCAGCGGCTTCACGAGTCGGCGGCTCGCCAGGGCGCATCATGCGGTAGATTTCTACCAGTGCGCTCAGACGGTCGTTAGTTGGGTCGACACGTAAGGTTTCAGAGATATACGGGCCGTGATCCAGATCGTTGGTGAACAGCGTTTCGATACGCTTGTGACCAGACTGGCTCAGCTTAGCCAGCAGATCCAGGCTCAGCTCCATGTTCGCAGCACAGATAAGCTCACCAGTAGACTCATCAATGTAGTCTTTAGCAACCACTTTACCTGCGATGTACTCAACCGGGACTTCGATCAGTTTGACGTCGTCTTTTTCCAGCTGGCGAATGTGGCGCGCAGTAATACGGCGGCCTTTTTCTACGTACACTTTACCGTTAGCTTCGATGTCAAAAGATGCGGTTTCACCACGCAGGCGTTCCGGCACCAGTTCCATCTGCAGCTTGTTATCACGGATTTCAAAGATAACTTTTTCAAAGAACAGGTCGAGGATCTGCTCTGTGGTGTAGTTCAGGGCACGCAGAATGATGGTCGCAGGCAGTTTACGGCGACGGTCGATACGTACGAACAGGTTGTCCTTCGGATCGAATTCGAAGTCCAGCCAGGAACCACGGTAAGGGATGATGCGCGCGTTATACAGCACTTTACCCGAAGAGTGGGTTTTACCTTTGTCGGAGTCAAAGAAGACGCCCGGACTACGGTGCAGCTGGGAAACGATAACACGCTCAGTACCGTTGATAACAAAGGTACCGTTGTCCGTCATGAGCGGAATTTCGCCCATGTAGACTTCTTGTTCTTTAATGTCTTTTACGGTGCCTTCCGGCGCTTCGCGCTCATAGATCACCAGACGCAGTTTAACGCGCAGCGGTGCGGAATAGGTCACGCCACGGATTTGACATTCCTGGACGTCAAACACCGGTTCGCCAAGGCGGTAGCTGACGTATTGCAGCTCGGAATTACCGCTGTAGCTCTGAATCGGGAATACGGAACGGAAAGCAGCTTCCAGACCATACTGCCCTTCAGGATCTTGCTCGATAAATTTCTGAAACGAGTCAAGCTGGATAGAAAGGAGATAAGGTACATCCAGAACTTGTGGACGTTTACCAAAATCCTTACGAATACGTTTTTTCTCGGTATAGGAGTAAACCATAGGGTTCCTCAGCTCGCTGACAAGTCGACCCATCTGTCCATTGAGCGGACAGTTTGTGCAACACTATTTTGTTGACCGGAAAATGGAACACTTTCCGCAATGCCTGTTGCTATCACGCTTAAACCATTTCATTGCGATTTACACAGAACGGGCGTCCTGTCGCAGTATATTAAGTCGTCGATAGAAACAAGCATTGAAAGGCACAGCAGTAGTCAAACAGTGTGAAACGCTACTGGCGCCTTACAGCGCAAAAAGGCTGGTGACTAAAAAGTCACCAGCCATCAGCCTGATTTCTCAGGCTGCAACCGGAAGGGTTGGCTTATTTAACTTCAACTTCAGCGCCAGCTTCTTCCAGAGCTTTTTTCAGTGCTTCTGCGTCGTCTTTGCTCACGCCTTCTTTCAGAGCAGCCGGTGCAGATTCTACCAGGTCTTTAGCTTCTTTCAGACCCAGGCCAGTTGCGCCACGTACTGCTTTGATAACAGCAACTTTGTTAGCGCCAGCAGCTTTCAGAATTACGTCGAATTCAGTTTTTTCTTCAGCAGCTTCAACCGGGCCAGCAGCTACAGCTACAGCAGCAGCAGCGGAAACACCGAATTTTTCTTCCATTGCAGAGATCAGTTCTACAACGTCCATTACAGACATAGCTGCAACTGCTTCAATGATTTGATCTTTAGTGATAGACATTTAAATTGTTCCTGAATATCAGAATAAGTTTATACGTAAGCGAATGCGTTAAAAAGATAACTGCGATTAAGCAGCTTCTTTCGCATCGCGTACAGCAGCCAGAGTACGAACCAGTTTGCCAGCCGAAGCTTCTTTCATGGTTGCCATCAGGCGTGCAATTGCTTCTTCGTAGGTCGGCAGAGTTGCCAGGCGGTCGATCTGAGACGCCGGGATCAGCTCACCTTCAAAGGCAGCGGCTTTGACCTCAAATTTTGCATTCGCTTTCGCGAACTCTTTGAACAGACGAGCAGCTGCGCCCGGGTGTTCCATAGAGTATGCAATCAGGGTCGGACCAACAAACGCGTCTTTCAGGCACTCGAACGGAGTACCTTCAACAGCACGGCGCAGCAGGGTGTTACGAACAACACGCATGTATACGCCAGCTTCGCGACCTGCTTTACGCAGTTCAGTCATTTTATCTACAGTTACGCCACGGGAATCCGCAACTACTGCAGACAGCGCGCCTTTGGCTACTTCGCTGACTTCAGCAACAATCGCTTGTTTGTCTTGAAGATTTAAAGCCATTAGCTTTGCTCCTGGATGTTTGCCAGAGAAAATCTCTGGAACTCACTTCACTCCTCCAAACGGAGAGAGCGTCTTAATTACGGTGAGCAGAAACAAGCCAGAATATAAAAGAATAATCTTAGCGTTCTGTCACCGTCTACGCAGGGGATTAAGTTTCTTGCGAAACTCCTGCGGTCTTCGACGGAGGCCTGGATAGGCCAGGCTCCAACGAACAAATCTTTTCTATCCGTCGCTATTCAGCTTGTAGCGGCGTTGGCTTCCTTCGTTCGCACCAGTCACATAGTTAGCTATGCTCCTGGCGACTCACTCAGTTGCCGCCTTGCTACAACCCAAATATCTCGGATATACGTCTGCATTAAGCATTATACGTGGGGGTAAGATTGTAGACAAAATCACCGCCCACGTAAAGGCATTAGTTTACAGAAGCGCTCAGGCCAGCCTGGTCAACTGCAACACCTGCACCCATGGTGGTGGAGATGCTAACTTTCTTGATGTAAACGCCTTTCGCCTGAGTCGGTTTTGCTTTTTTCAGCGCAACCAGCAGAGCTTCCAGGTTTTCTTTCAGTTTGTCAGCGTCAAAGTCCACTTTACCGATGGTGGTGTGGATGATGCCGTTTTTGTCGTTACGGTAACGAATCTGGCCAGCTTTAGCGTTTTTAACCGCTTCAGCAACGTTCGGCGTTACAGTACCCACTTTCGGGTTTGGCATCAGGCCGCGCGGACCCAGAACCTGGCCCAGCTGGCCAACAACGCGCATTGCATCCGGAGAAGCAATAACAACGTCAAAGTTCATTTCGCCTTTCTTGATCTGGTCAGCCAGATCTTCCATACCTACCAGTTCAGCGCCTGCAGCTTTAGCAGCTTCAGCGTTTGCACCCTGGGTAAATACGGCTACGCGAACGGAACGGCCAGTACCGTGCGGCAGTACAGTTGCACCACGTACGTTCTGGTCAGATTTACGAGCGTCGATGCCGAGGTTAACAGCAACGTCCACGCTTTCTACGAATTTAGCAGTCGCCAGCTCTTTCAGCAGAGCGATAGCTTCGTTGATGTCGTATTGTTTGGTCGCATCAACTTTCTCGCGGATAACACGCATGCGCTTGGTCAGTTTAGCCATTTCTTAGTCCTCCACTACCAGGCCCATGGAACGTGCAGTACCTTCGATGGAGCGAGTCATCGCTTCAATGTCGGCACCAGTCATGTCGGCAGCTTTGGTCTGCGCGATTTCCTGCAGCTGAGCGCGGGAAATTTTACCCACTTTGTCTTTGTTCGGCTTACCGGAACCAGACTTGATACCAGCCGCTTTTTTCAGCAGAACTGCTGCCGGCGGAGTCTTGGTAACGAAAGTGAAAGAACGGTCAGCGTAAACGGTGATTACTACCGGAATCGGCAGACCTTTTTCGATGGAATCAGTTTTTGCGTTGAACGCTTTGCAGAATTCCATGATGTTTACGCCCTGCTGACCCAGAGCCGGACCTACTGGCGGACTCGGGTTAGCCATACCAGCTGCAACCTGCAGCTTGACATAGGCTTGTACTTTCTTAGCCATTATAAATTCCTCAAGTTGGGTAATAACGCCTCTGAGAGGCTCCCCGTGATATAAAAAATCGTTTTACGGGCAAGGCCCATAAAAACAAAAGGCGCGAAATTGTATTCCAATCTCGCGCCTTGTGCAACGATTAAATCGCCGCTTTTTTGATCGCTGGGTTAGGCTTTTTCAACCTGGCTGAAGTCCAGCTCTACCGGGGTCGCACGACCGAAGATAGAAACAGACACTTTCAGACGAGATTTCTCGTAATCAACTTCTTCAACAACGCCGTTGAAGTCAGCGAACGGACCATCATTAACACGAACCATTTCACCCGGTTCAAACAGCGTTTTCGGACGCGGCTTATCGCCAACCTGCTGCAGGCGATTCATAATCGCATCCACTTCTTTATCGCTGATTGGCGCAGGACGATCGGAAGTACCGCCGATGAAGCCCATCACACGCGGTACGCTGCGCACCAGGTGCCAGCTCGCGTCGTTCATCACCATCTGAACGAGGACGTAGCCAGGGAAGAATTTGCGTTCGCTTTTGCGACGCTGTCCGCCACGGATTTCAACCACTTCTTCGGTTGGTACCATGACTTCACCAAACAAATCTTCCATGTTATGTAATTTGATATGCTCACGTAGCGACGTTGCTACGCGGCCTTCAAAACCGGAAAACGCCTGAACGACGTACCAGCGCTTTTTAGGAGCTTCAGACATCTCAGAACCTCAGGCCAGTGATAAAGGATACCAGGCGAACCAGAATACCATCCAGTCCCCACAGGATCAGTGACATTACTGCGGTAACCGCAGCCACAATCAGCGTGGTGTGCAATGTTTCCTGGCGAGTCGGCCAAATGACCTTACGGACTTCGGTACGCGCTTCACGGGCAAAAGCAACGGTTGCTTTTCCTTTTGTCGTTAACAGCGCGACACCACCCGCTGCAGCAATCAGAATTACTACGGCCAGCGCACGCAGCGGCAGCATAATGTCGCGATAAAGGTAGTTGCCGACAATTGCTACCAGGAGCAATGCCACCACAACGACCCACTTCATCGCTTCCAGGCCGCGCCCGCTTCCTTGAGCTTCGGTATTCGCACTCATAAACCAACCTGTCAGAAGTATTCTACAAACATTTTCACCCCGCGATCGCGAGGCAAACCAAATCGAAACGCGTATTAGCTTTTCGGATTATACGCCCTCAACAGAGCCTGTCTCAGCAATGATTATGACAAAGAAAATCACTGATGAGCCAGGTTCTGGTACGAAAGCGTGCAAAAAGGGCATCAAATGATGCCCTTTTAGTGCGCATTGCGTCAAATGTTATCGGCAATTAGCTCAGAACTTTTGCTACAACGCCCGCGCCAACGGTACGGCCGCCTTCACGGATTGCGAAACGCAGACCGTCGTCCATCGCGATCGGGTGGAT